>JBAWXL010000006.1:0-46292 GCA_037144095.1 Bacteroidota bacterium | reverse complement strand
GTTTCCCTTCGCCGGCGGCAGATTATATCGACCTGAGTATCGATTTGAATAAAGAATTGGTGAGAAATCCATCTTCCACCTTTTTCGGCAGGGTGAAAGGCAGTTCGATGAAAGATGCGGGGATAACTGAAGGCGATGTGTTGGTGATTGATAAATCCATCATTCCTTTTGATGGCGCCACAGCGGTTTGTTTTATTGATGGAGAGTTTACCCTGAAACGGATTGAGGTGCGCAAAGATGCCCTCTATCTGGTGCCTGCCAACGAAAGTTTTAAACCCATTAAGGTGACTGCCGAAAACGATTTTGTGGTGTGGGGAGTGGTTACTTATGTAATTAAAAAGATGTAAAACGCCATGTTTGCGCTGGTCGACTGCAACAATTTTTATGCTTCCTGCGAAAGAGCCTTCAATCCTGGGCTGCGGAATACGCCCATTGTGGTGCTTTCGAACAATGATGGTTGCATCATTGCCCGTTCCAACGAAGCCAAAGCCCTCGGTTTTAAGATGGGCGAGCCCGCCTATAAGGTTAAAGCTTTAATTGAGCAACATCAGGCTGCGGTGTTTTCGTCCAACTATACTTTATATGGCGATATGTCGCAAAGGGTGATGAATTGCCTTGCCGAATTTTCGCCCGACATCGAAATCTATTCCATCGACGAAGCCTTTATCGGCTTGCAGGGTTTTGATTTATTCGACCTTGAAGCCTATTGCCGAAAGATTAGAGCCACTGTAATGCGAAACACAGGAATACCGGTGAGCATTGGCATTGCTGTCACCAAAGCGCTTGCAAAGCTTGCCAATCATATTGCCAAAAAAGAAAAGGATTGCGAAGGTGTGTTTTGGATAAACACGGAAGAGAAACGCAAATCGGTGTTGCAGCGTATGCCGGTGACCGAAATATGGGGTGTGGGCAGACAGTATGCCCGCTTGCTCGAAAAAAACAAACTCCTCACTTCGTGGGATTTTGCACAGGCCGGCGAAGAATGGGTCAGGAAAAACATGACGGTGGTGGGTTTGCGCACCCTAAAGGAATTGCAGGGCACTTCTTGTCTCTCGCTCGAAATGATTGCGCCCGACAAAAAAGCCATCTGCACTTCGCGCTCGTTCGGACAAATGCAAACCGATGCGCAACCGATTGCCGAAGCGGTGGCCACTTTTGCTTCGCGATGTGCGGCAAAGCTTCGCAAACAAAAGAGTTGTGCCAATGTGCTGATGGTGTTCATCCACACCAATGCTTTTCGCAAAGACTTGCCCCAATATGCCCGCAACCGTGTGGTTACCTTGCCAGTTGCCACCAACAGCAGCATGGAGTTTGTTAAGTATGCTGTCATGGCATTCCACAGCATTTTTCAGGAAGGCTTTCAATATAAAAAAGCGGGCATAGTGGTTGCCGGCATCGTGCCTGAGGCTTGTGTGCAAAGCAATTGTTTCGATGAAGTGGAGCGCAGCAAACAGGCGCTACTGATGAAAACCCTCGACAACATTAACAATGCCCTTGGAAGCGAAATGCTGAAAATTGCCACCCAGGGAAGCGACAGGAAATGGAAACTGCGACAGGAAAAACTCTCACCCTGTTATACTACGCGCTGGAAGGATATTATCACCATCAAAACTTAGATTTGGAGGCATTAGGGAGAGTTTAGACTTATAGCTGTTTAGGGGAAGACCCAAGTCCCAAAATTCAAATTTCAAGACCCAAGAGGAGCACCCAAATTACAAACGCTTTTCATTGCCGTTGGTTTCAACCAACGGACATAAAATGATAAATCATAATTGGCTTTAGCCCAAAAAAGACAATTGCAAATTCGGCTTAGCTGCGTTTTCCAGTCTCAGATTTTTTATTGCTCAAATCGGATTCTAAGATATTTTGTATCTTTGTAAAAAAAAACAAATGAACAGCATTGTAATACAACCAAAATCTAAATCTGACTTTGATTTAATTTTGGCATTAATGGAAAAACTTGGCGAAAAAACTAATATTATAAATGATAAAATTTTATCAGAAGCATTATTTGCTGCCGAAATAGAATCATCAATATCAGAAGGCTTGCTTAATAAAAAAGAAAAAGCAGCATTTTTGAAAGAGATAAAATCCAAAAAATGAATGTAGAGTTCACTCGTCGATTTCAAAAAGAATTTTACCAACGTTCGAAAAACAATAATCTGGCTAACTTGCTCGATGATGTTATCGAAAATGTTATTTCGGCTCAAGAGGCTTCTGAGATTAAAAAACTAAAGAAACTTCAAGGGTTTAAAGAATATTATCGTATCAGATTAGGGGTCTTTCGCATAGGTGTTAAAATCGAAAGAGAAACCGTAATTTTTGCTGCTTTCGACCATAGAAAAGACATTTATAAGAATTTTCCTTAATAATTTTAAGCCCATTACTTCGATTGCAAGCAATGTGTGATGAATGTGCACTCAGGGGGATAGGCAATAGGGGGAATTTAGACTTTTTGCTGTTTAGGGGCAAGCCCTAAGTCCCAAAATTCAAATTTCAAGAACCAGGGGGTAGTATATAAATTACTATTGCTTTCATTGCCCTTGGTTTCATTGCCGTTGGTTTCAACCAACGGACATAAAATGATAAATCATAATTGGCTTTAGCCCAATAAATATAATTGAAAATTATCTTTTGTTCATTGCAGAGCATTGCTTTTTATACAAACCCCCATAAACGCCAAACCCACCAATACTTTTCAATATTAGTGGGTAGGAAGTGTCGAATCAACAGAATCGACCCTGCAAAATTACAACAATTTCCCATATAGCAAAATCCCTCCACATTTCTCAATGCAAAGGGATTTACTGGTTGCGAAGCACGCGGAATCGCGATACAAAATTAAAACAATTTCCCATTAAACAAACCCCCCTCACATTTCTCAAATATTTTCATTGCCGTTGGTTTCAACCAACGGACATAAAATGATAAATCATAATGGGCTTTAGCCCAATAAATATAATTGAAAATTATCTTTTGTTCATTACAGAGCATTGTTTTTTATACAAACCCCCATAAAGCAAAATCCCCTCACACTTCTCAATGCAAAGGGATTTACTGGGTGCCGCTCAACGCGGAACGACTTGCATTAAAGCCCTCGTTATCGGATACAGTCCAATACAGTATCTTTAATACCGCTACAAAAATAAACAATATTCTTTTACTTACCTGAATAATATGTATTTTTGTCCTGTAGGATATGATTTAAACGACAAATGGCGGCTCTGCAAGCTCTAAAACTTGCAGAGCATTGCTTTTATACAAACCCCCATAAACGCCAAACCCACCAATACTTTCAAATATTAGTGGGAAGGATGTGTCGAATTCGCAAAATCGGCTCTGCAAAATTACAACATTTTCCCATAAAGCAAAATCCCCTCACATTTCTCAATCCTTTTCATTGCCCTTGGTTTCAACCAACGGGCTTAAATGATATAATGCTCTGGCTTTAGCCCAATAATAATATTGCTAAATTATCAGTAGTTTAAAACCGAATTGCAAATTCGTCTTATCTACATCGATTTTTTTATCTATGCCGCTCCGAGGGCTTTTCAATGCCGTTGGTTTCAACCAACGGGCTTAAATGATAAAATACTCAGGCTTTAGTCTAAGTTACATAATTGCAAATTAGCAATTACTCAGAGCGGAATTGCATATTCCCCTCACCTAAACTTTTGCCATTAAGTTGGGTTCATTAAATAACCTTCTCTCGCTCCCAAACCTTAGTAGAAAACATAAATACCCACACCCCCTAAACCTTATTACCTTTTCATCCAACAATAAGCTAAGAAGGTTAGTGTTATAGATTTTAGCATCTTTTCTATTAAGGTTTAAATCATATCGTTTTGTATCAGAATACATCTGATAATTATGATAATTGCAAATTATCCTTTTTTCAAAGCCGATTTGCAAAATCGGCTTAGCTGCATAGCATTTTTATATATATGCCGCTCAGAGGGAGATATTTATTTATAAGTATAACTCTTGTTTATAATCTTCTTTTGGTTCATTAAATAAGTAAAGCTGTAATTCTTTTTTATTATTGAATCCTTTAAGTTTTTGTTGATAAAATTCAAATGTTTTTTTGCTTTCTATTTCAAGTTTCCTGCTTTTGCTAATTTCCAAAAACTTTTCTTCCTGATCTATACCCAAGAATCTTCTGTTTGATAAATTTGCTGCAATACCTGTTGTACTACTACCTGTAAATGGGTCTAATATCCACGCATCAGGTTTGGTAGAAGCAAGTATTAATCTGGTAAGAACAGAAAGTGGTTTTTGAGTTGGATGTTTTCCACAAGATTTTTCCCAAGGGGCAATTGCCGGCAATTTCCAAACATCTTTCATTTGTTTATCTTCATTCAATTGCTTCATTAATTCGTAATTGAAATAATGTGGAACCTTATCCTTTTTTCGTGCCCAAATAATTTGTTCAGTTGAATGAGTAAAAAAGCGACAAGAGAAATTAGGCGGAGGATTATTCTTCTCCCAAGTGATTACATTAAGAATTCTAAAATCCAATTCAGTAAGAATTTGACCAATTGAAAATATATTATGCATTGTGCCACTTATCCATATTGTAGCATTGTTTTTCATTTTGTCGCGCACCAATGAAAGCCATTTCCTATTAAAATCATTTACATAATCAAAACCATGCGATTTGTCCCATTTCCCTTTATTAACACAGACTATTTTACCACTTTGAATTGATAAACCATTGTTTGATAAAAAGTAAGGGGGGTAGGTAAATACAATATTAAAATGTAGTCGAATGGAGACAAAAGTTAATCTAATAAAGTTTTTAGCCTTTCTAATTTACTGAAAATATGATTATCTGGTTTATCTAATTCTTCAAAATGTCTTTTTTCATCAGAATAGAGGTGTTCGATTATTTCTTTCATTAACTTATTTTTCTCATCACTTTTGCTTTGACTATTAATATCAATGAAATCAACTTCAACAAAATCGTTATAATCTAAAACAATTTCAGCTCTTTTATACTGCTCATTTATTTTTGAAATAGCTTCGTATATGTTTTCCGATTTAACTTCTACTATCCGTGCTAAAAACTCTTGAATTTCAATTTTATATGTTTTCATAAAATAAATCCGAATTTTTGTTGTTCAATTACATTTTCATATTGTTTGTTCAATCCCTCATAATCTAAAAATATAACTCTATTATTATTACTTAAATCCTTAAAGGATGAAAATTTTATTTTATCTAAGTATTGACCTTTTTTTTTAATATCGGCTACGATAATCATTCGAGAGTAGAAATCTTGTAAATCATTAAATTTTAATAATGAGTTTTGAATATCAGTAGAATGTTCTACTTCAAAAAAAGAATGTGGCATATCTCTTTCATTAAACCAAATAACATCAATTGTAGAGCTTCTTTGTACAAGGTGCGGATAAGAATATGAAGGCATTTCATTTAATGTTCTGATATCTACCAATTTTTCATTTAGGAATGGACGATTCTTGTCTTGATTAGGGACAAATGTCTTAAACCCCTTTAAATTTCCAATTGTTAAAAGTAAACCTTGAAAATATGAATGATTGAATTCAATTACTTCTTTTAAGTTTTTATTAGATTCTGTTTCTTGAATAATCCCCTTATTTTCTAAAGATTTTTTATGACTAATTAATCCATATAAACCAGGTTTGATTTTAAAAATATTTTTGTCTAATTGAACAATTCTTCTGATACTTGCAAAAGGCGTTTTTGTGTTCCATTCACAATCAGTCAATTTAAATACTTCCTGATTTAATTGTCCAAGTGTAGCAACACCTCCTAATTTCTCCAATGTTAATATTACAGCTTCATTTTGTTTCATTTTATGCAGCAATTTTAATTTTACTTAATTCGCCTCTTTTATGAGCATTTGCATTTATACTTCTTTTAGCTTTTATCCTTGAAATATTAAAGTCAGCGTATAGATTATCAAAAAATTCATCTTGTAAATCCTTCCCTTTTACATCAGAATTGCTCAATATCCATTTATTTCCCGATAAATCTATTTTAGCGCAAAAATCTCTAAGACGTATTTGCTCCTTATCATCAAATTCATCTTTCGCATAAGAATTAAAACTAGATGTATTACTTAGTGGTTTGTAGGGAGGGTCGAAATAAAAGAATGAATTTTCATTGGCATAATTAATTGTTTCTTCAAAATCGACACAGAGGATTTCAACCTTTTGTAAAACTTCACTTACTGCAAAAATATTATCTTTATAGCAAATAGTAGGTGCTTTATAACTTCCAATAGGCACGTTAAATAAATTACTCCGATTTACACGATATAAACCATTAAAACAGGTTCTGTTTAAAAAGATAAATAAAGCTGCCTGTGTTGTCTTATCAGTATTTCGGGTGTTATATAAATCTCTTTTTTCGTAGTAATAAACCTTTTTTTCTTCTTCTTTATTCTGTATTTCGTGATATTCATTCTGCAATTGTTTCAATATAGAAACAAGCTCTTTGGGTTGAGAAGCTATTATTTTATAAGTGTTTATCAAGTCAGCATTAATATCATTTATAACTGCTTTTTCAATATTATTGAATTTATTGAGCATCCAAAACAGTAGAGCACCGCTCCCAACAAAGGGCTCAATATAGGTAAAGCTATTACTCGAAATATCATCCGGTAATAAACGCTCAATATCGTTAATTAGTTGAGTTTTACCTCCAGCCCATTTTAAAAAGGGTTTTGCTTTATTATATGGTTCAAATAAATTCATTTTTCAATATTTTCAATGTCACAACAAAGGGTCAATATACATTCCTCGCCAATTGCAAAAGTAGCAAAATGGCGATGGTTTCCCCGTTCGGCTGAGGTTCTACCTCAGTCGAATATATCTTTTCAGGTTTTGCCTGTTTTTTTAAATTATTCATTTTAGTAATTATATTTCTTCCCCTTCTAAGCGTATAAGGTCAAATTTATCCATTCAGAAAAATCACCTACCTCCATGCACTTCACTGTTATAGCCCATTTTTAAGGGCTTGGGGTTAATAATTATTTCATTTTCCATTTCGCCTTCAAAGGTATAATTAATATTCATTCCAACTACCAAAAACAGAACCGAAAAAATTATTTTTTCATTTTAACATTATTTAACACTCATCCTAAATAATAATTTCCGTTATTTGTATCGTTATTATCTTTTAATCAAATTTAGTTATAAAACATAAATAACCACCGCAATGCATTGCATAACAGCCACTTCCTTCTCCACTTTTAGTCTACCTTCACATGGCTGTGCTTTCATTCATCCTCGCCTTTCTGCTATCAATAGTTTCCTAAACTCCTGCATCAACCACTTTACACTGTGTTTTAGAACAAAAACACCTTTTTCCAAAATAATCACCCTCGTTCTGCATGGCATGACGCTGATTGTAAAAAGAACTCCGCTCTTCCTAAAAAAAATGCCGCTGATTGTAAAAAGAATGCCGCTGATTCATTCTGGCGTGCCGCTCATCGCAAAAAGAATGCCGCTGATTCATCCTGGCATGCCGCTGATCGTAAAAATAATGCCGCTGATTCATCCTGGCATGCCGCTGATCGCAAAAAGAGTTCCACTGATTCACTCTCTAATTACGCTGATTCAAAAAAGTAATTTCCTGATGAATATAATTCCTACCATCTAAACCCCGTTAATAAATTTAAATACAACACTTTAAATCTAAATATCATGAATAAACCACAAATTCGACGCGACGAATGTAATCTAAGAGCCAAATACATCCTTCTGATTCCGGCAAATAATACATTATTGATGAATATTATTTTATATCCCACAATTAAAACCTCCTTTTTGGGCAATATGGTTCGCATGGATGTTGCCAAAGAAGCCCAGGCACGAAATTCAATGCCCATCACAGCCGAAAAAAACAGCCTCAAAGCCCTCTTATCATTCATAATATGGAAGTTTTGCCTTCGGGCTTCTGTTCAGGCTGCCGATTTAGAAAAACACGAACTCGAATCATCACTCATTATTACTGAATTTTTTATTTTAAATCTTGATGACGACACTGCCCTAACCCAGGCAAAAGTTATGTTGAAAATCATCACCGATAATATTTCTATTCTGACTATCATCGAAACCGAAGATGTTGCCGCCATACAACAAGCCATCGATGATTATGCCAATTACCTTAATATGCCCGAATCGGTTATCAAACAAAAAAAAGCCGAAGGTACCGACATGCTCGACCAAATTTTAAATGATATTGATAAAGATAAAAACAAAATCGGTCGTCTAATTCATTCCTATGAACTCCCATTTGCTCACGATTGGGATGTTGCCAACATCATCGGAAAATCAACAGGCACACGCCATCAATCCATTAAAATTAAATACATAGATGCCGACACCGATGCCCCTATCAAAAAAGTTAAAACCACTATTACAAATGCAAGTGGCACAATAACTCACGTTTTTTATAGCACAAAAAGAGGTTGGGTAACCATCTACAGCCTCGAAACAGGCAATTGGACTATTACTTCAGAATATCAAAACTATGTAACCGATACAAAAGTTAATGTTGGAGTGTTCGATAAAAAGCTAGCCAAATTCGAAATCAAACTCCAAAAAATCACACCTACCACCACCGGCAGTTTTCTTGCCACCTGCAAAAACAAAGACACCAACCTGCCCATATATGGCTTACACGGCACCATTACAGCCAACAATCAAGTCATCAATGCCAATTCCGATGCCCAGCTCTTAGCCGAAAACCTCATACCGGGCGATTACACCATCTTAATTTCAGGCGACAACATCATCACCCAAACCTTCCACATCACCATCACAGCCGGCTCACAAACCACCCTCATCTTCCCCATCGATCCCACCCCACCGCCAATCCCAACTCCCCCCACCGAATAACTTAAATCCTAAATAAAAGGCTTACTTTCGTAGCCTTTCCCTTTGTGTCCCTTTGTGCAAAACCTTTTTGAAACTTTGTGTTACAGCTTTTTCCACCAAATAACCCAAATCTCAAATCCTAAATCCCAAAGTCCACTATCCTTCTTTTATTGTTCTCAATGCGTTGTGAATGTTTCATCTTAAGGCTTGAAATATAAAAGTGTTATATTTGCAAAACCAAACACAAGAAACGCATGTCATCTCTCATTATTCAAAACGCACACATCATTAACCGGAGCGGAGCCACTTTATCAGACCTGCTGATTGAAGATGGCATCATTGCCAAAATAGAAAAAAATATTGCGCTTTGCTGCGACGAGAAAAGCATTGATGCAAGGAATTATCTCGTTTTTCCGGGGGGCATCGACCCTCATGTGCATTTCAAACTGCCCACTCCGGCGGGTTGTTCGGTGGACGATTTTTGGAGTGGAAGTCGGGCTGCAATTGCCGGAGGCAGCACTTATTTCATGGACTTTGTTACGCCCCGCAAGGGCGAATCGTTGAAAACGGCGCTCAACCATCGTTTGAAAGAAGCTGAGGAGAGTTTGCTCGATTTCGATTTGCATGTGGGCATCACCTGGTTTGATAAGAGTATTTTAGACGAAATGAGTTGGTGTGTGGAGGAAGCCGGCATCAAATCATTTAAGGTGTATCTTGCCTATAAGGGCAGCATTGGGCTTGAGCTTTGGGAACTTGAACAGGTGATGCAAAGGGCGGCTTTGCTTGATGCGCTGGTGTTGGTGCATTGCGAATAAGGGGACGAAATTTTGAGCTTGCAGCAGGCTTTCGTTAAAGAAGGCAAGACGGAGCCGCGCTATCATGCCCTGTCTCGTCCGGCGCATACGGAAGCCGATTCGGTGGGCAAGGTGATGGATTTGGTGAGGACCACGGGCTGCAAAACCTATATAGTGCACAGCTCGACCGCGGGCGCGATTGAGCACATCAGGAAAGCCAAGGCAGAAGGATTGCCGGTTTATGGCGAAACTTGTCCGCAATATTTGCTGTTAGAGGATAGTGCGTATGAAAAACCTTCGATAGAGGCGCTCAAATATGTCATCAGTCCGCCCCTGCGCAAAAAGGCAGATCAGCAAGCCCTTTGGGAAGGTATTGCAGATGGCACCATCGACACCCTTGCCACCGACCATTGCCCCTTTAATACTCACGGACAGAAGGATAGGGGACTGAACAACTTCACGCGCATTCCGAACGGGGCCGGTGGCATTGAGTTCAGAATGGCTTTATTGTACACCTATGGAGTGTTGGCAAAACGAATTACGATGCAGCAATTTGTGGCGCTCACTTCGTCGAATGCTGCCCGCATTTTTGGATTATTTCCTCAAAAGGGAAGCATAGAGGTGGGTTCAGATGCCGATTTGGTGTTGTGGAATCCCGATAGCGCTTCGGTCATTTCGGCACAACATCAGCAACAGCGCTGCGATTCGAATATCTATGAAGGATTCGAAATTAAAGGAAAGGCTGAAATGGTGATTCAAAAAGGCATAGTTATTTATAAGAATCGTACTTTTATCGAAAATTAATCAATAGCGAAAATCAACATACGTGTCATGAAAATAAACTTAAAACACCTTGCAGCAGGGATTGCCCTGTATTTGCTGATGGCAGCCCCTGTGGCAGGCCAAAGCCGAAGAAACATTAATTTGCCTGATATTCAGGGCTATATAACGCTGAAAGGCGATTTCCACATGCATACGCCCTTTTCGGATGGCACGGTGTGGCCCAGCGACCGTGTGTTGGAAGCCTGGCGCGATGGTTTGGATGTGATTGCCATTACCGACCATTTGGAATATAGCCCCAATAAGGGTGATGTTTCGACAAACCACAACAGAGCTTACGAAATAGCCAAACCGGTGGCTGATGAACATGGGATATTGCTGATTCAGGCGGCCGAAATCACGCAGAAGATGCCTCCCGGGCACTTCAACGCTTTGTTTTTGAAAGATGTGAATGCGCTGATAAAGACTGATTATATGGAATCGTTTAAAGCAGCAGCCGATCAGGGGGCTTTCTTTGTGTGGAACCATCCCGGATGGAAAGCCCAGCAACCCGACACCACGCTTTGGTTTCCGAAACACACGGAATTGTATGAAAAAGGCTGGCTAAATGGCATTGAAGTGTTTAACGAAAAGGAATATTATCCGATAGTGCATGGCTGGGCAATTGATAAGAAGCTGACCATATTGGGAAATACGGATATTCACGGACCCATTGATTTTGAATATTTAGCAGAAAAAGGAGAGAAGCGCCCTTTCAACATTATTTTTGCAAAAGAACGCACGGTTGAAGGCGTTCGGGAAGCTTTTGTGAACCATCGCACGGCTGCTTGTTTTAATAATACGATAGCCGGCACGCAGGAGTTTTTGTTGCCTTTCGTAATGCAATGTGTTAAAGTGCAAAGCCCTCAAATCAGCATCAATGCGCAACATTCGACATGCATCGTATTGAATAACCCCACCGATTTTCCATTCGAATTGACTTCAATTAAGAATGATTTTGTTGCTTCTACGAATAAGTATAGCCTGAGTGCGAATAGCTCTATCATTATCAACCTAAACAATATGAAAGGTTTGCAAACAGGCGAAAATGAGATTGCGCTTAAGTTTAAAGTAACAAATGTGTTGGTGGATAAAGAAAAACCCCTCGAAATTGAACTTAAGTTGCATGCTTTTGCGTGGAATAATGTACGCATTAAAAAAGCAAACGAAAAAGAATGGACAATTGATTGTGGTTTAAATAAGCCTGATTTAAAGGTGTTTTACACTCTTGATGGAAGCATACCTACTGAAAAGTCGACTCCAATCAGTCAGAACTTTACGGCAAAAGAGTCGGCACTGATTAAATTGGCTTGCTATAGGGGCAACAATAGAATAGGCGATGTATACGAAAACAAATGCGTGTTGCATCAGGCCATGGGGCAAAAAATCAGTCTGAAAAACGATGCCGATGGTCGCTACTATGCAAATGGGGCGGCATCCCTCATTGATGGGGTGTTTGGCTCTGATAATTATAAAGATGGACTGTGGCTGGGTTTTGAACAAAAAGACATGGAGGCGGTGATTGAATTCGACCAGGCGAAAAGCTTTAAAACCATTACAGTGAACTTTCTCGAAAACACCCATTCATGGATTTTCTTGCCCAGCACAGTGGAAGTGTTGGTTTCGAATGATGGCATAAACTTTACATCGTTAGGAAAGACCACTTTTGCAGCATCGCAGGAGGATAAAATTCGTGGGATAACTAAGGCAGAAATCAATAAACAGGGAAAGAATGTTAAATTCGTTAAGGTGATAGCGAAGAACATTGGCACCTGCCCCGCATGGCATTCGGGAAACGGAAAACCCGCGTGGATGTTTGTGGATGAAATTATGCTGAAATAAAAAGCAGAAATCGACCCGATTTCAAAATCTTCATTTTCAGAAAACAAAAAAAGGAAACAACTTAAAAAGTGTTTCCTTTAATAATGCCTGTGATCCCGGCTGGATTCGAACCAGCGACCCACAGCTTAGAAGGCTGTTGCTCTATCCAACTGAGCTACGGGACCGCTTTATCTATAAACAAGTGTCGGGGTAGTAAGATTCGAACTTACGGCCTCCTGCTCCCAAAGCAGGCGCGCTAACCGGACTGCGCCATACCCCGTCAATAAACGTTTGTGCGGAGAAAGGGGGATTCGAACCCCCGGTACCCTTACGGATACGACAGTTTAGCAAACTGTTGGTTTCAGCCACTCACCCATCTCTCCATCTCAAAATAACTGAACTGAATTCTTAATTGTTATTCTGAAAATATCTTAAATACAAAGAACAAAATTTTCTCAAAAGGATTGCAAAATTAGTAAAATCCTGACAATAGCCAAATTTAATTTGAAATATTATGTTTGTTTCGGCTAAATACGATAAAAATATCTGATAATAACTGGTCTAAACGGGTTCTAATTGTTTGATTTGCTTCGCTTCGCAAAAATATAAATAAAAATGAAAATATTTGGAATATTTATTTCATTAATGAGGAAATTGAGCAAACGCGCCCAATCGAAGTCGAGGTTCAAACAAATTAAAGTCATCCGCATCGACCCAACCGTTTCCATCGAAGTCGGATGAAACAAAACCAACAGTGCCATAGGTTAATGCAGGTTCGAACAGGTTAAAATCATCAAAGTCGATAAGTCCGCTTTGATTGAGGTCTCCTAAATAGAAAGCATACACACCATCGGCTACTTTCGCTTGTGGAATGTTTCCGCCCACTAATTGATAGGCTTTAAAGGCACTATTCGTGAAATCATAATAGATAGTATCGCCGGCAAAAGAAACAGGCGTTGCCGACCAGGTTTGGAGGTGATTTCGGTTGGCAATTTTAAGGAAATACATGCCATTATATTCAGCAGAAATAGTAAACATTGCCAAACCTGTGGTTTTCAAATCAACATTATTGGTTGCTAACACTAAACCATAGGGCTCATTTTCTTGCCTGAGTTCAACATTAATTTTGTCTGCAACCCCATTACCCCAAACGGCTGAATGGGTGATACCATTTGTGGCCGCATTCATCATGTTCGTATTTGAATTATATAATCCTTCTAAAAATAAATTGAATGAACACGTTTTATATGGGCTAACTCCATTTCCGGAAACATACAGAAACGCTGAATCGGCACCATTACTTACATTCACAATTCGTTCGGTATAAGACTGAATAGCGGTGGGGTGAAAGCGCACATAGATAGTGGAAGCCGGAACAATTCCGCCTGTTTGAGGAAGTATTATCGAATCCTTAACTGTAAATCCAGCCCCTCCCGTGGAAGAAATCTCAAAATGTGGAGTGGGAAACACAATAATATTTGCGTTCAGATTGCTTCCCGAAACAGTATAACTCTGGTCGGAAGAACTGGTATTGATATATTGATTCCCGAAATCATTTAAGGAAGTGACTTGAATGATGGGTAGAGCCAAAGTGGTGGCATTGGAAGTCAATCCTGATGAATACATTTTCATTGAATTATAAGAAAAAACCTTATAATACAGATGTTGGTTAGGGCTTAAGCCGCTGTGATAGGGCAATCCATTTGATAGTCCTTTGTATAGAACAGTGCCGCCAGCAAAAGAAGAATTAATTCCACCTGCGGCAATACCATCAATGGTGCTTGTGAAAATTCCTGTTTGATTGAATACTACCACAATTGAATCGTTATTTGCATTAGGTGAAACACTTAAAAATATTTGATGCGGATTTTGAGATGTAGCCGAAAAAGAAGACGGATTTAAGGGTCGTTGAATAAATCGGATCAAAAAACGATTGCTGCTTTGCGAAACCATGGCATTAATGCTGTACAACGAATCTGTTTTCAGGTTTCGGACGGTTCCGTTAAATTGATCAATTAAGAAAATGCCCAAATTATTACTAAAAGATAGAAGCCCTGAGGCATTTACATTAAATTGTCCATCAGCGTATATTTTAACACTTAAAGGAATATCATACAGAGTAATAATATCAGGAATAGAATTAACAGAAAGCATGGTATTGTTGGGTAAAAGCGTATAAATCTGGGAAACTCCGGTTGATAATACTTTATAGGCATCGTAATTATTATCAAAATTAATGGTCGAAGCACTAATTATTCTTACCACAGTTTCGTCAACACCATCAGCACCCACTATTTTCATTTTCAACAAATTTGGTGTTTGCGAAAAGCCTGAAAATAAGACAAGAAACAGAATAAAGATTGAATATATTTTTTTCATGTGTATGTATTTATAACGGATGTTCAAAGGTACATCTTTTTTGAAAGTTAATATGCAAATGTATAAATTAATTTTGGGATTAAGATGAATTTCAGAAAAGGAGAATTCATTCAATCAAAATCATTTTAAATATGACTTGCTAATTTGAAAATAGGGATTAATTTTGCTCTTAATTTACAAGTGTTTTTCCTGCAATAAAACTAAGATAAAATGCACAAAATAACCCAACATCCCATACTTCCAATTCCCGAAACTCATCCAACAAATTTCAAATTCAACGGGGAAACCATAGCTGCCGAAAAAGGATTTAGCATAGCTGCTGCTCTCCATCAAGCGGGGCATCCCATACATAGTCACAGTTTAGACAACAGAAACCGAAGCCTCGAATGTGGTATTGGTAAGTGCGGTGCCTGCGAAATGTTGGTGGATGGAAAAATTAAAAGAGTTTGCATCACCTTATGCGATGAGGTGAAAGAAGTGAACGAAATTCCGAAAGACTATGTTCCAGAGGTAATCAATTATAATCGAACCGAGCCTTTTAATGTATACAAAACAAAAGTTGTCATTATTGGAGCAGGTCCTGCCGGATTGGCTACCCGCGAAATATTGAATCAGCATAATATTTCCAATTTAGTGGTGGATAGCAATGCCAAGATTGGCGGACAGTTCAATATGCAAACCCACCAGTTCTTCTTTTTCGAGAAAGAAAAACAATATGGCGGCATGCGTGGCTTCGAAATTGCCGATTTATTAGCCGGAGACGACCATACGGGTATCATGTTAAACTCAACTGTTTGGGATATTCTCGAAGGAAACCGCATTGTAGTTAAGAACTTCAAAACCGAAGAAATCTTTTTCATCGATTGCGAGTATTTTGTTGTTGCTGCCGGTGCCATTCCTTTTATGCCAAGTTTCATTAATGATGACCTGCCGGGAGTATATACAGCAGCCGTGATTCAAAAGATGATGAACATGGAGCTTACCCTTTTAGGAAAAAACATATTAACCGTTGGTGCCGGGAACATTGGTTATTTGACCAGCTATCAGCTTACACAAGCAGGAGCAAAAGTAAAAGCCATTGTAGAAGCTTTACCTCATGAAGGGGGTTTCCCTGTTCAGGCAAACAGGGTGAGAAGGTTGGGGATTCCTGTTATGCTTTCGCACATGATAATTGAAGCCATCCCGAATGAAAATCGTGATGGAATTATTGGTGCTGTTGTGGTTGAAGCCGAAAACTTCAAGCCCATCCCCGGAACCGAAAAAGTGATTGATGGAATTGATGCTATTAATATTTGTACGGGTTTAATTCCCGATAATGATTTATTGATTAAAGGTCGCGATATGTTTGGCCGGAAATGTTTTGGTGCAGGCGATGCCATTCGTATTGGGGAAGGAACCAGCGCGGTTCTTAGAGGCAAACAAGTGGCTTATGAGATTCTCGATTGCATGGGGGCTTCGTATAATTACGACCGATATCTGGATGTTTCGAAAGAGTATTTCGATTCGCAGCAACACCCCGTTAAAATCATTGAAAAGCCTTATATGCCTGCCGAAGAAAGGATGAATAAACCCTTTGTTCTTATCGATTGCTTGTATGGTTTTGCTTGTAATCCCTGTGCTTTCTCTTGTCCGCATAGCGCCATCACCAAGTCTTCGTCAAGCACCGTTCCTCAAATCGATTTTGATAAATGTATTGGCTGCATGGATTGCGTGTATCAATGTCCGGGGTTGGCTATCTTTGGATATAATCCTCCTAAAAATACTTTCTTCATCCCTGTTGAGTTTGATGTGGAAGAAAAGAAAGAGGTGTATTTGGTTGATAATAATTCCAAGGTTATTGCAGATGGCTGGATTGATAAGTTGTTGCGTAAGCCTAATAAAACACATATTGCCCGACTGAAAACCGAAGCTGAACTTTCCAATGAAGATTTCCTGAAAATTTCGGGTTTTATCATCAAAGAAAATTATCCTGAAAAGGTGAAAACTGTTCCTTTTAAGCAAGAGGAAACACAGGAAATGTATATGTGCCATTGCGATGATGTGAAGGTTGAAGATATTATGGAGATTGTTGGCGATCGTAAATTCATTTCTGTTGAAGAAGTGAAACACACCACCCACATGGGCATGGGTCCTTGCCGTGGGAAACGTTGCATCCCCCGTCTTCGTCTGAATCTTCGTTCGAAGGGCATTCAGCTGATTGGAAGCGCTACGCCTCGTGCTCCGCTTTCAAATCAAATCACCCTTGGCGAGTTATATCCCAATCAGCTTCACGATAAGGTTATCCCCAACATCAAACAAAACAATATCCAGAAGATTGAAGTGAAATCCTTGGTTGCCGGTGGCGGTATTGGCGGTTCTTCTTTGTTCCGCTATTTGGCTGAAGCAGGCATGGAACCTGTGTTGCTGAATTCAGGTTTTGGTTCTTCGTGGCGTAATATCGCTGGTGGGCGTCCTGTGTTCAGTGTGCCTGAGCTGGCCGATATTGCAAAGCATAATCTCGAAATATTCCGCGATTTACAACATCATCACGACATTGATTTCCGTTTGATTTATTATGTGAATTTTGCTCATGATGATAAGATGTATAAGGCATTGGAAGAGTCGATGGCTTGGCAGGATGCGGTGATGCTGACACCCGATAAGTTCCAGAAAGAGATTTCTCCTTATTATAATACACAAAACAAAATTTACCTGGCAGCGCTGAAAACCAAAGATTGCTGGCAGGCAACTCCCGGAAAGGTGATTGAAGCCTTGCGAAAGATTGCGCTTCAACATAAGGGAACTTTGTTAGAAGATTGCGAACTAATTGATGTAGAAAAAACCAACGATACATATCGTGTGTTGGTGCGCAATCACAAGCAGGAATTCATCGAATATCACACCCCCTATTTCATCAATGCCATGGGAAGCAATGGGTGGAAGTTTGCCAAACCTTTGGGCATAGAAACGGGTTTATATCCCGTAAAACATCAGGCTTTCATCACCCGTCGTTTGCCGATGCTGGGGGTGAATGGCAATCCTTTAGACATGCTTATCGACCGCAGGGCTTACAAAGGTTTCACTGCCGTATATGGTCAGCAATTGGCCGATACAGGTCAGATTATTGCCTGTGCTTCGCCTCAGATCGAACCTCTCGAAACCGATAAAGACCTCCGTTTTAACTCCCGCGAGTTCATCGAAATTGTTTCGGAAGTGTTTGTGAATTGGATTCCTCAAATTTCTTCCGTTGGATTCCAGGCGATGTGGTCGGGCTATTATATCGAACCCAAAATGGTTATCGATCCCGAATTAGGCTTATTCTTAGGATTAAAAGGTCAGGGTTTTATGTTGGGTCAATATCTTGCTAAAATGTATGTCGATAAACTCATGAACAAAGAAACGCCTTCTTATTTCGACCGCCTGAAGTTTGGTGGCGATGGCATACTGGAGAAGGCGTTCAAGTAGGAGGATGAACGAAATTCAAAGTCCCAAATTCCAAAATTCAAGCCCCAAGGGGTGCGTTGTATCTTTAAGCTGTGGTGCTTTTGGGACTTGGAATTTGGGTCTTGAGTCTTCTTTCTGAACATTAATTCTTCCCAAACGTTAATCAACCCATGAAATCTCTTCGCCAAAGCACCTTCTTCCCGTGGATTATTTATTTCACCTTAGCGTTGATTTGGGGGAGTTCGTTCATCCTGATGAAGAAAGCACTCATCACCTATTCCAGTGTCGAATTGGGAGCGTCGCGTATTGTTATTACTTTTATTTTTCTCTCACCTCTTGCATTTAAAAGGTTTAAAAAAGTTCCCCGAAACCTTTGGGTTTATATTGGTTTAGCCGGACTCATCGGCAATGGCATCCCCGCCTTTCTGTTTGCTTATGCGCAAACGGGCATCGATAGTTCCACAGCAGGCATTCTCAATTCGCTCACCCCTTTGTTTACCATGATTGCCGGCCTTCTTTTCTTCGGAACCAGAACCCGTTGGTATAACCTCACAGGTGTTTTCATTGGTTTGGGAGGGGCGTTGGGTTTGATGATGATTGCCGGCGGAAAAGGTTTTCAGTTTAATTTTTCCTTTGGAATTTTCATCATCATCGCCACCATTTTATATGCCATCAACGCCAATTTGCTGAAGAAATTCCTTCATGGGGTGGATGCCATCACCATCACCACTTTTGCGTTCTTCATCATGGGCATTCCGGCAACAGCTTTCCTTTTGCTCGGAACCGATTTCACCCACGACCTCATCAATAAACCCGACGGACTGCAAGGTTTGCTGTATATCTGCATTTTGGCGGTTGTCGGAACAGCCCTCTCGGTGATTGCCTACAACAAACTCATCAAAATCACCACGGCAGTCTTTGCCTCTTCGGTCACTTACCTCATGCCTGTCATTGCTTTGATGTGGGGAGTAGCCGATGGCGAACTCTTCACCTGGTCGCATCTGCTGTGGATATTGCTGATTATTGCAGGAGTGTATTTGGTGAATTTGAAGCCAAGAAAGACTGAGTTATAATTCATGATTTTTGTTTAAATATAAAAACTAAATCTATCGCCCGATAGTTTTTCATTTTTATCATTCATATCTAAAAAAGTACTCTGACGCAATTGTTGATTTACAATAAAGGCAAACCAGATAGTTTGACACAATTGTTGATTTACAATTAGGACAAACCAGGTAGTTTGACGCAATTGTTGATTTACAATTAGGGCAAACCAGATAGTTTGATGCAATTGTTGATTTACAATTAGGGCAAACCAGGTAGTTTGACGCAATTGTTGATTTACAATTAGGGCAAACCAGATAGTTTGACACAATTGTTGATTTACAATAAGGACAAACTTAATTTTGTGTTAAAATATACCCTTTAAATTTAGAACTAAAGCCTACAAACATCGTATCTAAAATAAGTCGAAGTGCTTCAGGCACTCAGGCACTTTAACCACTTTTAAGATAAAAACACAATAAATTCCCGTATTTATCGTAACTTTGTATGCTAAAATTATATAGATACATCAATGACAACTCAAATAAATATACTCACCCGCAAAATTGAGTCTTTCATCCGAAAGTACTACAAAAATCAGCTCATTAAGGGCGGTTTGTGGTGTGCCTCACTTCTGCTCATCACCTTTCTTATTTCCGTTTTGTTCGAATATTTCGGACAATTCAGCATCACCATCCGCACCATCATTTTCTACAGCTATCTCCTCATCAATGTGCCCATCATCGTGTGGTTCATCATCATTCCGCTGCTCAAATTGCAAAAAATCGGCTCCCACCTTTCACAAGAACAAGCCTCCATCATCGTGGGCAAATTCTTCCCCGAAATCGAAGACAAACTCCTAAACACGCTTCAGCTCAACAAAATTGCTTCTACCCAACAATCCAGCCAAAATCTCGATTTGATTTATGCCGGCATCGACCAAAAAATCTCCTATCTCAAACCTATTTCCTTCAACCGCGCCATCAACTATCGCAAAAACAGCAAATATCTGGTCTATTTTCTGGTTCCCTTCATCATATTCGTCACCCTTTTCCTCACTTTTCCCTCCATCATCACAGGCTCCACCAAAAAACTCATCCAACACAACCAGTACTTTGCCAAAGAAGCCCCCTTCACACTCGTTATAAAGAACCCCAAGCTCGAAACCATACAACAAGAAGACTTCACCCTACAAGTGCAGCTAAACGGCAACGAAATGCCCAAAGAGCTATTCATTGAGTATAACAACGCCAACTTCAAACTCGAAAAACAAACCAACGACACCTATCAGTACACCTTCAAAAAAGTACAACGCAACACCCCCTTTCGCTTCATTTCTGACGATTATCAGTCCAGCGACTACACAATCAATGTAATACCAAAGCCCATTATTCTTAACTTCTCTGTCGAGTTGGTCTATCCCACTTATATCAACAAACCCAAAGAATTGCTCCAAAATGCCGGCGATATCACAGTTCCTGAGGGCACACGCGTCGAGTGGCACTTCAACACCCGCGACACCAAATGGCTCAACATAAGTTTCAATTCCGTTCCCGAAAAACTCACCGAAAAAACACCCAACGTTTTCTCTTTTGTAAAACAATTTTTTCAACCTCATAAATACAGCATCACCTCACAAAACCCTCAAATCGAAAACAAAGATTCACTTTCCTATTTCATTAGTGTCATCCCCGACCAGTATCCACAAATCAACGTAAACCAGTTTACCGATTCGGTTTACGATAACCGTTTATATTTTAAAGGAGATGTAAAAGACGATTACGGCTTCACTAAGCTCAATTTCACTTACAAATCTCTCAAAACAAATGAGGTTATTACCACAAAAGTCCCTGTTGCACTCATGGGTACACAACAAGAATTTTATTATTATTTCGATTTAAGCACCCTCAAAGCACCCGAAGGTGGCGAATTCGAATATTATTTCGAAATATGGGATAATGATGGTGTGAATGGGTATAAGTCAGCCAAATCATCAAGTTTCATCTATAAAGTTCCCTCCGAAAACGAAATCGATAAACTCAATCAACAACGAGCCGACAATTCAAAAAGCGAAATTGAGAAGCTTATGAATGATATAAAAAAGCTACAAAAAGATGTTGATGAAGTAGCCAAAAAACAAATTGATAAAAATTCGCTTGATTTCGAAAGCAAAAAACAAATTCAGGATTTGCTTAAAAACGAAAAAGCAATTGAAAACAAAGTGAACGAGCTGAAGAAAACCGTCAATGAGAATAATATAAAAGAATCTCTTCATAAAGATTTTGATGAAGAAGTTGTCAACAAACAACAACAACTCGAAAAACTCTTCAACGAAATGATGACCGATGAAATGAAGAATATGATGAAAGAACTCGAAAAGATGATGGAGAATTTAGATAAAAAGCAAGTAAATCAAATGCTCGATAAGATAAAAAATAATAATGAAGATCTTAAAAAAGAGCTCGATCGCAACCTTCAAATCTTCAAACAACTCGAAATAGAAAAGAAACTCGGCGATCAGGTTAAAAAGCTCGATAAGCTTGCCGAAGAACAAAACAAACTTGCCGAAGAAACTCTTAATAATAAAACTGAATCCAACCAGGCGCAACAAGACAAGCAAAATGAGTTGAATAAAAAGTTTGAAGATGTTCAAAACGAATTAAAAGATATCGAAAAGAAAAACAAAGAACTCGAAGAACCCAAAGACCTAAAAAATACTGATGATCTGCAAAAGGATATTAAAGACAATATGCAAAACAGTTCTAATTCTATGAAAGAAGGAAAGAACAAAAAAGCATCACAAAATCAGAAAAAAGCATCCGAAAAAATGGATGAGTTATCCAAGAAGCTAAGCCAGGATATGCAAGATAGCGAAAACGAAGAACAGGAAGAGGACATTCAGGCACTACGTTTGATTTTAAAAAACCTCATCAAGGTTTCATTCAATCAGGAAGACCTGATGGCTTCATTTAAATCAGTAAATGTAAACGACCCCAAATACGTTAACCTCACACAATCTCAATTCAAACTTAAAGAAGATTTATCCTCCATCCAAGATTCACTTTACGCACTTAGTAAAAGACAAGTTAGCATACAATCCTTTGTAAACAAAGAAATCGCCAACATAAACAACCAAACCTCTACTGTTCTTGAAGCCCTAAAGAATCGTAACATATCTTTGGCTACTTCCAAGCAACAATTCATCATGACTTCGGTTAATAATTTAGCCCTCATCCTCTCCGAATCTCTTGACCAAATGCAAAAGCAGCAGCAAGACTCTAAACAATCCTGCAATAAAAAAGGAGGGAAGAAAAGTAAAAAATCTGGTAGCGGTAAACCTTCAGCCGCTACAATGAAGAAACTTCAGGATGAACTAAACAAGCAACTCCAACAACTCAAAGACGAAATGGGTAAGAATGGTAAAAGCACAAAGACGGGTCAATCGATGAGCCAACAGCTCGCTAAATTAGCCGCACAACAAGAAGCCATCCGAAAACAAATGCAACAATATGCTGAAGAGCAGAAGAAGGAAGGCACTTCAAACAATGGCGAATTGAACAAAGTAATGAAAGACATGGAAAAAACTGAAACCGAATTAGTCAACAAACAAATTTCAGCCGAAACCTTAAAGCGTCAACAAGAGATACTTACACGTCTTTTAGAGTCCGAAAAAGCAGAAATAAAAAAAGAAATGGAAGAAAAACGTGAATCAAATGAAGCAAAAAATTACCCAATAAGAAACCCTATTGATTTTTTTAAGTATAACAATATTAAAGTAAACTCAACGCAAATATATAAAACAGTTCCACCAACACTTAAACCCTATTATAAAAGTAAAGTAAATGAATTCTTCATTAATCTCTAAATAGCTATGAAACAAGCAACTATAACTCTTTCATCCGATAAAACAGCATTTTTCAAACTACAACAATTCGTTGAAAATATATGCGATTATTATAATATCCAAAATACATATTTCGGCAATATCCTAGTTTGTCTAAACGAAGCTGTTTCTAATGCTATCAAACATGGCAACCAAAATGATTCGAAAAAGTTTGTTACCCTTGAAATGATAAATTCTAATGATGAAATATCATTCACCGTTAGTCACAAAGGCAATATATTTGATTTTGATGCTTTAATTAATAAAATTAATCCCGAAGAGCATAAAGGACTTTTCCTCATAAAAACACTATCTGATGCTATTGAATATCAAAATGAGGGAAAAAGCCTTATTATAAAATTTAATATTCATTCTGTTGAACCAGAACTAAAAAAATCACGCAGTAAATTACTAAGTAATCAAGATATTCCTATTTCTGATAAGAAGAATCAATCTCATTTCAAGAACACAAATGTCTAGTATTCAATTTACAACTGTAAATACAGTTTTTAATTATAAAAACAGAACTCAAACTAAAAATTGGATTAAAGAGGTAATAAAATCTGAAAATAAAGTTTCAGGTAATATTTCAATAATATTTACTTGCGATGACTACCTACAACAAATCAACATAAAATATTTAAATCACAACACCCTAACGGATGTAATCACTTTTAATTATAATGAAGGAAATGTAATTAATGGCGATATTTTTATTAGTGTTGAAAGAGTAAAAGAAAACGCCGTTTTTTATAATCAATTATTTTATAATGAACTACACAGAGTTATCGTCCATGGAATTTTACACTTGCTTTCATATAAAGATAAATCAAATATTGAAAGATGGAAGATGGAAAAACTTGAAGATAAATATTTAGAATATTTTTACAATTAACTTATAGTTCCACGTGAAACAATTATGTTTATAAACTATGATATTATTGTTGTTGGAGGAGGGCATTCTGGAGTAGAAGCTGCTGCTGCTGCCGCAAGATTGGGTTCTAAGGTTTTGCTAATTACACATAATTTAGCAACACTTGCATTAATGTCATGTAATCCATCTGTTGGTGGAGTTTCAAAAGGTCAAATTGTAAGAGAAATTGATGCTTTGGGTGGCTTAATGGGTGTGGTAACAGATAAATCAATGATTCAATTCAGAATGCTAAATAGATCAAAAGGTCCTGCTATGTGGAGTCCCAGAGCACAATGTGATAAATACTTATTTTCTCAAATTTGGCGACAAACACTTGAAGCCATACCTAATTTAGATTTTTGGCAAGATAATGTATCTGATCTAATTATTGAAAATAATACCATCAAAGGGGTTTATACATCATTAGGATTAAAAATTAATTCTAAATCTGTTATTTTAACTAATGGGACTTTTCTTAATGGATTAATACATATCGGAAATAAAAGTTTTTCAGGTGGTAGAATAGGAGAGTCAGCTTCCTTTGATCTGACTCAAAATCTAATTAGATTTGGATTTGAAAGTAAACGCATGAAAACAGGTACTCCAGTAAGAATTGATGGAAGAACAATTGACTATTCAAAATTAATAGAGCAACCAGGAGATGAAAACCCAAGTAAATTTTCCTTTACTGATACGGCTTATTTAACAAAACAAAAAAGTTGTTTTTTAGCATATACCAGTGAGATGGTTCATGATATTTTAAGAACCGGATTTGATCAATCTCCATTATTTACAGGAACAATAAAAGGTACTGGACCAAGATATTGCCCATCAATAGAAGATAAGATTGAGAAATTCTCAGACAAAAATAAACATCAACTTTTTCTAGAACCAGAAGGACGGGATTCTATTGAATATTACTTAAATGGCTTTTCCTCATCACTTCCCGAAGATATTCAATATAAAGCCTTACAAAAAATAGAAGGGTTTAAAAATGTTAAAATATTTAGACCTGGTTATGCAATTGAATATGATTACTTTCCACCCACTCAACTTCTTAATACATTAGAAACCAGATTAATTAATGGTTTATATTTTGCTGGTCAAATTAATGGTACCACAGGGTATGAAGAGGCCGCCGGACAGGGATTAATTGCAGGGATTAATGCTCACCAAAAAATAAATAATTTAAAAGAACTAGTTCTCAAAAGACATGAAGCATACATTGGCGTATTAATTGATGATTTAATTAATAAAGGAGTTGATGAACCCTATAGAATGTTTACTTCCAGAGCTGAATATAGAATTTTATTAAGGCAAGACAACGCAGACCTTAGACTTACTCCAATTGGCTACGAAATAGGTTTAGTTGACAATAACCGTTTTAATGATTTTACTTTACATAAAAATCAGACTGAATATCTTTTATCTTTTTTGAAATCGACTTCAGTAAAACCAGAGGAACTTAATGACTTTTTAATAGTAAAAAATGAATCACAATTAATTCAGAAAACAAAATTATCACAATTATTACTAAGACCTAATATTTCCATTTTTGAATTAAAAAACATATTGTTGGAATTGAACTCTTTTATTGAAGAGAACAACCCTTCAAACGAAACAATATCAGAAGCAGAAATTAATTTAAAGTATGAAGGATATATTATTAAAGAACAAGAAATGGCTGAAAAAATTATAAAGTACGAAGAAATAATTATTCATTCTGATTTTGATTATCACGCTATTAAATCATTATCCTCAGAAGCAAGAGAGAAACTAAGCAAATATAAACCTTCTACTATTGGTCAAGCTTCTAAAATAAGTGGAATTACTCCTTCAGATATTTCGGTATTGATCATTTATTTGAGAAAATAAACAACATTATAATATATTGTTTATCATGCACATACAAATTCACAAAATCACCCACTTTATTTTAGCTTATATAAGAGATTTTACAGTATAGCTAAGGTTTTATATTACTTTTAGTCTAATCATTCGTTAAAACGAACGTTTTAAAATCCGATCATAAACCCCTATTAATTAGAAGAATAGATGATGAAAGAAAGAAAATTACTATATAGTACCTTTAAAAAAAATAAATTATATTTATATGGTATTTTGTTTTTTATTTTTTTAATTATCTTAAATGGTGTTTATTATGTTTCTCAAAATTCATCTTCAATTTCTAATATTACGGAGAAACTCGAAGAAACATTAATTGTAAAAGAAAATGAAGCTGATAATGTATTGGAAAAACTATCTGATAATTATCAAATTGAAAAAAATAAAAACAAAATAAATAATTCTGATATACTTAAATCTTTTCCAAGTAAAGAAATTTCATATTTTATTTTTGAAAATAAAAAACTTAATTTCTGGTCTGAAAACAGTGCACCAATAAATACAATACAATTTGATAGTCTTTATATCTCAAGTTTTAGATTTATAAAGAATGGTTGGTATGATATTAGAAAAAGAAAAGAGGAAAATAATCTATTTGTTGGTTTGATTCCAATTAAACATGAATATCCTTATCAAAATGAATATCTTCAAAATAATTTTACTAAATCTTTTTCCATAGCTAATGACTTTCAAATATACACGAAGAAAGCAAAATATAATATCTACTCGAAGGAAAACAAATATTTGTTTTCGATTAATAATAATGAAATTAGTTTAAAAAAGCATCAAATTCTTATTTTAAGTTTTCTTTTCCTTGCAACATTGATATTAGGTCTACATTTCTTATTGCAAATCTATAAAACAATAGCTTGGTTCAAAAACAAAACGTACATATTATTACTGTTTTTTACAACGAACATCATAGTTGTCCGGGTAATATTTTTTTATTTTACTTTTCCCGATTTTTTATATTTAAGTGAATATTTTTCTCCAAAGTATTATGCTTCATCAGAATGGCTTCCTTCATTAGGAGACTTATTCATAAATAGTATCTTATTCTTATATATAGCCTATGTGCTTTTCCAAAATATACGAGACTCCAAAAAATATCAAAATATAAAAATTCCATTACGTTGGTTCTTAGCTGTTTGCATCATTATTCTGAGTGTAACAGGTTTTGACCTCTTAAACTCTCTATTCAACAGTATTGTAATAAATTCCGATATTCCTCTTAATTTGAATCTAATTTATAATATTAATGAATTCAGCATAATAGCTCTTTCAATAATGGTCTTCCTTCTTTTAGGATATTACTTTATATTTTATAGATTTGTAAAGATTGCAATTAAGTTAAGTAGGAAGGAAATTCTATTACTTGCGATTCCATTTGGAATAATTCAAGGTTTGCTGAATAATAGTGTTAATATTTTTGTATATCTATTTTTACTTTACATACTATTCGTTTGGATTTTGTTTAGCAGAAATCAAATCCTATTTGTAAAAGGTAGACACCATGCAGTTTTCATTATTCTGTTTAGTTCTCTTTTTACAACTATTTCCATTTACTCAAGTAACAGTCATAAAGAAAAAGAAAAAAGAAAAATTTTGGCAATTCAACTTACAAAAGAACACGACCCAATTGCAGAATTTCTTTTTAAAGATGTTTTGAGAAAATCTGAAACTGATAATATTCTAATTAAACTTGTTTCACAATATCCTTTTTCAGAAAATCATATTATTACTTATCTTGAAAATAATTATTTTAATGGTTTTTGGTCTAAATATCGGATTCAAATTACTATTTGTAAACCTCACCAATATTTGTCAGTTCAACCTTTGAATGAAAATATCAATTGTAGTGCATATTTTTCTGATAAGATTGATAGGTTAGGGACTCCAACATTAACCGAAAACCTTTATTTTATTAGTTACAGAGCAGGTTCTAATAGCTATTTAGCTGATTTAGAAGTTCCTTCACTCGATACACTTGATACTTTAAATACGCATGTATTTGTTGAAATGGATCCTAAAACTTCAATGAAAGAGTTGGGTTACCCTGAGTTGCTTATTGACAAAGAAGTTAAATTAAACAATGATATTTCAAATTACTCATATGCTTTATTCGATAGTGGTCAACTAATTAAAAATTATGGAAAATACTACTATTTCACTCAACTAAATTCCTATACTAAATATAGAAATGGCTTTTTCTTTTACAATGAAAATGGTTATAATCATTTATATTTTAATATTAATCAGAGACAGGATGTAATTATCAGCAAAATACAAGATGGTTTTGTTGATTTAATGGCCTCCTTTTCCTACTTACTTTTGTATTTTGTTATCTTTTTTATCTTGTTTTATATTATTTTTCAATTGCCTTTTCAGAAATGGAAACTTGATTTTAATTTTAAAAGTCGCCTCCAACTTTCTATGTTGGGCATTATTTTAGCTTCTTTTATTGTGATAGGTTTGTTGGTGATGTTCTATATTTTAAAAGTAAACGATAATAAAAACCAGGAAGAATTGACAGAAAAAATGCATTCAATTCTTATCGAAATTGAAGGGAAATTTGCTTCTTTTGATACTTTAAATGTAGATGCAAAACCATTTATGAATGCCGAACTTAATAAATTATCAAATGTCTTTTTTACCGATATTAACCTATTTGACACAAAGGGTGAATTGTTTGCAACTTCAAGACCAAAGGTTTTTGAAGAAGGTCTTATTTCAACTTTGATGAACCCTGAGGCAGTTAAACAGCTTATTAACAACCAAAAAGCCATCTGTATTCAAGAAGAAAATATTGGCAGTTTGAAATATATGTCTGCCTATATTCCCTTTAGAAACGATCGAAATCAGTTGCTTGCTTACTTGAATTTGCCTTACTTTGCCAGAGAAGGAGATATGAAAAAAGAAATATCTACCTTTATGGTTGCCTTTATCAATTTGTATGTTTTGCTGCTTGCCATTGCCATTATTATTGCTGTAGTTGTTTCTTCTTATATCACCCGTCCTTTGCAAACCATTAGAAATAAAATAGGTTTATTGTCTTTCGGAAAAGCAAATGAAAAGATAAAATGGCGAAAGAACGACGAAATTGGTGGTTTGATTAGCGAGTATAATCGTATGATTGACGAATTGAGCTTAAGTGCTGAGCTACTAGCAAAATCGGAAAGAGAGAGTGCCTGGCGGGAAATGGCGAAACAAGTAGCACATGAGATTAAGAATCCTCTAACCCCCATTAAGTTAAGTGTTCAATATTTACAGAAAGCATGGAATGATAAAGCATCCGATTTTGATGATCGCCTGAAGAAATTCACCCAAACTTTGGTTGAACAAATTGATTCACTTTCGTCAATTGCTACTGCTTTTTCTGACTTTGCTATTATGCCTCAATCTAAATTGGAATTGGTGAATATTAACAGTGTTTTGACAAATGCAATTGAAATTTACAGTGATAAACAAAATGTCGAATTAGGCTTTGAAAATGTTACTCATGCTGAATGCCCAACCCTGGCAGATAAACAACAATTGTTGAGGGTTTTCAATAATGTTTTAAAGAATGCTTTTCAGGCAGTTGAAGAGGTTAGAAACGGGCAAATTGAGGTGAAGTTATATCTTGATAACGAACACTATATAGTAAGTATTACCGATAATGGGAAAGGCATTTCAGAAGAACAGAAAGAAAAAATATTTGTTCCTAATTTTACCACTAAAAATTATGGAATGGGCTTGGGTTTAGCCATGACAAAGAACATAATTCAAAGTTTTAATGGGAATATTTGGTTTGAATCGGTTTCCGGAAATAGAACTACTTTTTATATTTCTTTGCTAAGAAATTCGGAAATTTACGAAACTAAAACAGTGTAAATCTACTAAATCTTAAATGCAACCATTTGACTTAAACCCCTTTCAAATTCTATTCTCGAAATATTTTTAAATCCTGCTGCGCTTAACATTTCTTTTACTTCCTGTTCGGTGAAACAATCTCCTGCTTCTGTTCCTACCAACATATTGATAGCGAAGATGGCTCCTGAAGTTGGATGTGTTCTTTCGTTGTTCATTATCCAATCCTGAATTACAATTTTACCTCCACGATTTAAGGCTTTAAAACATTTCTTTATTAAGTCCCCATTTACGCCTAATGAATTGCTGTGAATGATTGCTGATAAAAATACCAAATCGAATCCTACGGGTAAATCGTCGGTTGTGTAATCGCCTGTGAAGGTTTTTATTTTATCTGAAAATCCTTCTTTTTCAACAAATTGTTTGGTAATGGGTACTACATTTGGTAAATCTAAAACTGTAGCCTCAATTGTAGGTTTTTTAGTAACGAATTCCATTGCATAAGCTCCTGAACCACCCCCAACATCTAAAACAGATTTCACTTCGCTCAAATCAATATTAGCTAATTGCTCAGGGGCTTGTTTTTTTGCTCTGTCGTGCATAGCACTAATGAAAGGAAAAAGCCATTCGTCACCTCTTTCATTAATTTCGGTTGAGTGGGCAGAAACACCGGTTTTAACCACTTGTGATAGATGGCTCCAGGTGTTCCACAGATGATTTGAATGCATCAATCCGCCTAAATAATCAGGACTTTTCTTTGATAAAAAATGAAAGCTTTCGGGAGTGTTAAAGAATAATTCGTTTTGCTTGTTAAGAAAACCTAAGGATGCCAATGCATTCAGCAGACGCTCACAAGCATGTGGGTTTAATTGCAATAAATTGGCTATCTGTTGGTTTGTAATGCCTGACTTGTCTATATTTGTAAAAATATCAAGCTCGAAGCCTGTTAATAATATTCTGCTTTTTTGAAAAGAAGAAGCAAACTCTCTGATGTTGTTTGGATTCATAATAGTAAATTTTTCATGCTAAATGCTGTGGAAAAAGTATAACAAATTAAAATGTTTAGGGTTCAAAAAGTGAATATTTTTATGTTATAATAAGGTTAGAAGGTTGGAGAAGGTGGTGCATTTGTGATTTCTATTAAGTCAACTCGATTTAGAAATCGAACCTCAAAACAGATAACAAAATAGTGTTTTGCAAATGGTAGAATATCAGGCGAATAATTTTTGTTATATAGTAGGTTGAAGGAATTAAGTAGAAGGTTTTTGATTTCATGTTTTTGTTTAATATCACTGCTAGATTCAATTTATAAATACTACAATCATTATTTGAGAACCCTAATGTGTTGCCAATCAATGAATTTATTTTTTAAACTATGGAGACCAGGAGGTTAGGACTAGTATATTTTACTCTATTAATAATTTATAATTAAAAACATCTTTATTATCATTGATACTCACGATATAAATACCTTTTGCTATTTCAGAAATGTCAACATTTTCATTAGACTGACAATTTCTGTGGAAAATTAATTTACCTGCAATGTCATGGATTTCAATATTAATATTTTTAGTCAAGTATGATTTGATATTAAAGTTATCATGCGAAGGATTTGGAAATACTTCAATATTATAACCACCAGAATGATTTTCAATTCCAGTTTTATCACATGAATGATTTACAACTATAATTCTATCACGGGTCACAGAACCCATTAAACTACCGTTACGCCATTCTTCAACTTGTATTGCAACATCATATTCGCCAGACATATCAGGTAGATCCCATCTTAAATCGCCAGTTATGCTATCAATACCAAAGTATGTGGTAAACTGCTGTGGATATGTATATCCAGGTATATCAACACCATGGTGTCCCTTGCAAGTAATGAGTTTATAAGATAAACTATCACCATCTATATCATAAGCACCCTGATTACTAATAAAATTATGAAACAAGCAAGCACTATCAACAGGGGAATTGAGAAATACTGGTGAATTATTGCAATCCAAATCCCAATTTATAATAAGTGTTGATGTGACATAAAAAGGGGTATTTATTGAATTAGGAATATTCACGATACCATAATCGCGGTTTGGGTCTTCAAATGATAAAATATAGGTACCTATTAATGCGTATGTATGAGTACCAATATAGCGATTACGATTCATATTTGTATTTGGAATAGTATACACTTCAGAACGTTGAAGTGTTTCTAAATTTCCATCACCCCAAGATAAATCTAATTCAGGTCTGTCAACAGGACTTAAATTATTCGAGTAAGTAGTAATTTCAGCCTCATAAGTTAATCCTCCCAAACACCGATAGGTAATTTCACCTGTATTTGTATGAAATCCATAAGACACAACACAGAAAGTTGTTACAAACACAAGTATAAGAATGGTTTTCAATATTTTCATATTTATAATTCTGAAATGGTTTATAATACAAATAGGTATAGGATATAGTTTATTGATATCGTAATTGCCTTGCCAAGTATAACATTCATCTAAACTAACTTAATTCATAATTCATCAATATTTGTAACCCCATCATTAAAACCAAAATAAAGTTCAAAATTACAAATAATTCAATTCACTAATCATCCAAAGCAAAATTTCTTTTCTCAAAACAAATTTATAATTCAGATCTTTTCCTCTTATTTTCCAACCCTAGAGGCAATAAAATGGACTCACCGCATCGCGAATGATTCGTTCGGCACTATTTATTGTTCCTTTGACATCAAAAATCGTACGATTTTTAATGCCGTTTATGCGAATTATGATGCCAATCGAATAATCGGCATCATAATACGTTCTGAAAAAAAAAATTTTGATTCGATTCACATTAAAATTCGTACGATTTACAACATAATTCGAACAATCGGCATCAAAAATGCTACAATTTTTGATGCCGATTGAATTAATTTTGATTCCGAAGGAATGATATTTAGTGCGAAAAGTCAGTTTTTAAGGTGCAACCTCCGAAACCCATTCACTCCACTCACCATAGCTTCCACCCGGCAAGATAGTCCGGCTGCGATACCAATATCGTTTATCGCTAATCAAACCTGTAACTGTTTTTATTCCTCCTTTTGTACCCGGAATATTTTGAACTGTAACACCTCCATTTAAACTTTCCTGCCAATCGTGAGGTCCGGCTCCTTCTCCCCAAACGATAAGCTCGCCTGGTTCTTCACCCCTAAAACAATTGGCTTTACGTGGCCCTCGAATACTCTGAGTTTTTGTATCATAACCAGCATTGGTAGCTGTTAAAATTGCATTGGGTTTGTCTAAATCCATTGCAGCTTGCACCATAGCCATAATACTAATTAAATCGGAATGAACTATTTCTCCTGCCAGTCTCATCGCTTCGGAAGTTCCATCAGCATGGGTTTCGTTGTCGGTAATCGCATTATCATAATCGTCGATGTCAGCAATTAACTGAGCTAATGAAACAATAATAGATGGATAAGGAACCGGAAATTGTGCATTCCCAGTTAACATAGCAGCTATATGTTTTGCCTTTTTTAACCTATCGGGATCAGAACCATTCCATTTTAGTACGGCAAGAACTCTTTTAAGAATGGTATGAATTTTTTTGCCCTTTTTTTTCTTTTGGTCATAATTTCAATACTTTTAAATGAATAATTTGCTTTAGTTACGATAACAATTTATAACAGCAAAAATAAGGAGTAAAAACTAATTGTTCACAGCAATTTCATTTTTTTATGAACAATCGAATGTTAATAAAATTGACTGATAAAATTGGAATAATGGGGAAAGTCTAAAACCTTCAAGCTAAAAGTCTAAATGACTAAAAGTCAAATAGTCTACTCCAACGAAAATATCACATAATCCGAATCCTGATAGCGAATAGGGTAGGGAAAAGCATCGTGCGGCAAATCGTTGGTTTTATCGAAAATAAGATAGTGGCAACCCAGCTTTTGAAGTGAATCGAGGGTGTTGGGATGAAGCTGATCGTTTGCCAGGGTCCAGCCTTTTCGATGGGTGAAGTATAAATCGCGCGGATTTACATCTCCGTTTATCACCATTAAATCGTGTTTGGGTATCTCAAGGTCCACAATGTTTTCCAATCGCAACACATGCTGTTCGCGGGTGTTGATGCGGAAATCGTGCATTTGATTCAATATTCCTTCGGCAATCACCAGAAACATGAGCAATTTGATCAATCGCACGCTTTTAATAAACTGCAACGACCAGGCAGCCACAAGCGCCATAAGCGGAACAAAGGGAATGATGTAGTAGGAATGCAGATAAAAGGTGCGTCCGCCTTTGATCACAACCAGGTTGTAGGCAAGGCTTCCCAAAACGAAAATCCACAACATTTTTTTACTTTTATGTATGATAGATAGAACAATACCGGCAATAAATAAAATAAAACCCGAGAATTTCATTGCATCGAAATAGAACTTTTCGGCAGTGGGCTGCAGATTATGAATGATTTCGGAAAAGCCCTGCCGAAGGGAGGTTCCCATATAGAAATGCCAATATCCGTAGGTTTCCACCAAATGCGGAACCCAATAGAAATACCATAGCGCATTGAGAATGCCGATGGAGAGCATCACGAGACATAGTGCCAAAACCCGTTTTAGAGGCTGCTGAGCGAACGGAAACATCATGAGGGGCACGAAGACCAGCATGAAGCCGGCGGGGAGCTTACTGAGCACGCCAAGGCATAAAAGCGAAAAAGACAGCAGCAGGCGAAAAATGTTGCCTTTTGTGAGGAATTGTGAAGCATAATATAAGCCTGCCATCACAAGCGAAACGCTGAAGGTGTCGGGCATAATCTTTCGCGAATAGGCAAACCAAATAGAACTTAGCAGAAAAATGGAAGCATTAAAGGCAAGTTGTTTTGTGAAATAGCGTTCGATGAGTTTATAGAAATAGAAAATTCCGATGGACGAAATGATGAGATTGATGAGTCGTCCGTACCAATGTTGAAATCCGAAAAGTTTGGAAATAAGATAAATAAAATAGTTCAACAAAGGAAACTCCATGCCGGTGATGCCGGTTTTTTCGCCTGCCATATCCACCTGCGGATAGAAGACATTGGCATCATTTTCAACAAAGTTGCGGGCAACCATATTGACGGTAACCTGCCGCCAACTATGAGCAATTTCTAAAGGAGCATTCGTTATGCCATACAATCGTATGATGCCGAAAACAACTATCCAAAAACGGATGTCACGAAAGAGTGCTTTGTTAAACCAGAGCTTCATACGCTTGTAAAAATTGTTTTTAAGCCCCAAGAGGTCCCCCTTGGAATTTGGAATTTGGATCTTGGGATTTGGGTCTTAAACTAAGGTTCGATGGTCTTCTTGTCCTCATTCGCATCTTCGTAGTCCACATTTTCGAATTTTCTTTCAATGCCGTCTCTGAAAAACGTAGTTAATCTTTCGTTTCCATCTTCATCATACTTAACCCATTCGCCTTCCTTTTTGCCCATTGCAAATATTCCCTGCTCTTTTATTTTGCCGTTATCCCAATAATATACATGCTTCCCATTAGGATTATCATCAATAAACTTCCCTTCGAAAAGTAGTTGACCGGTGTTATACCACGATTTCCACAAGCTGTCTCTTTTGCCATCCACATATTTTCCAATTTCTGTGTAATCGCCATAATTCAACTTCCAAACGCCGTTTTCAATGCCTTCAATATAATCCCCTTCTGTTACCACTTTTCCGCTGTCGGTATATTCTGTAAGCCTTCCATCTTCAAGGCCGTCTAAATAATTTTCTTCTCTATGCACTTCTCCTGTAATATAATACCATTTCCACAAACCATCGAAAAGCCCGTTTTTATTATACGAACCCATTTGTTCTAATTTGCCATTCTGATAAAAGAATTTCCACTGACCAATGCGTTTATTGTCTTTGTAACTACCTTCCGCTTTCAATTCACCCCCATCAAAATATTCCGACCATTTTCCTTGCTTTAGTCCGGCTTCGTCAACAATTCCTTTTCCAATCATAATGCCATGTTTGAAAATATAAGAGATTTCAATTTTACCATCTTTGTTATATTCTCTTCTTATTCCGTCGGGTTTGTTGTCATAATAACTCCCCACAATTTTAACATTTCCATTACTGTAATAATCAGTTCTGATATCATATACCTTCAATTCGTCGGCATTGTCCTGCAACACATCATCAATATATTTTGTCACTTTAAGAAGATTTCCTTCAATATTATACTCTTTAAAATATCCGTTTTTCTTATCGTCGCGATAAGTAACTTCATTTTTAATAATTCCGTTAGGATAAAAAACCATCCAATTGCCTTGTTTTTGATTGTTTTGATCCACACGATTAATCTTCTCGCGGGTGATAAGCATGCCTTTTTTATATTCGTAAAGGGTGATTACATTGCCATTTTTATCAAACTCTTTGGCTAAACCTTCTTCCAAACCTTTATCAAAAATGACTATTTTAGTAAGAATAGTGTCGGAAACAAAATATTTTGTGGGTCCATGTTTTACATCCAACACATAATTTTCTTCAATAATTTCACTATTACTAATGATTCTTCTCAGTCCATTTTTCTTACCTTTTTTGTAATTTACTTCCAGCGTAAGTTTTCCTTTGTTGTTATAAAATTTCCAGTTGCTGTCGAGTTCAAAATTTAAACGGTTTCCTTCCGATTTGATGATACCGTTTTCATAATAATTTTTCCAATATCCATTAGGTTTTCCATCGCGCATCAATCCCTCACTCGATTTTACTTTGTTTGGATAATAAAAAACAACATTACCATTCTTAATAAGCGTATCCTGCGAAAAAACTTTCACATAAGTTATGGAAAGTATGACAAGCAATAATATGAATTTGAATTTCATAGGTGAATGAATTTATGAGAGTTCTAACATTTTAATAATAGGTTTTCGTGCCTTATTCATCAGTTCTTCTTCTAAAATAATCTCGGGTTGTTCATCCAGAAGCGAGAGATAAATTTTGTCTAAAGTAATCAATTTCATAAAAGGACAATCATTGCAGGCACAATTTTTATCAGAAGGCACAATTAAAAACTCTTTTTCAGGCGAATTCTTTTTCATTTGATGCAAAATACCCGTTTCGGTTGCCACTATAAATTTTTTGCTATTGTCTTTAATCGAATAGTTGAGTAAGGCAGTTGTTGAGCCAATAAAATCAGCAATTTCAAGCACTTGTCCTTTACATTCTGGATGTGCCAATACTTTTGCATCGGGATTATTAATTTTAAGTTCGATGATGGCTTCTGCATTCAATAAGTCATGAATTTCACAGGAACCATTCCACAACAACATATTTCTACCGGTGATATTATTAATATAAGCACCTAAATTTTTATCGGGTGCAAAAATTAATTTTTGTTCTTTAGGGAATGATTCAACTATTTTCACCGCATTACTCGATGTGCAGATGACATCAGAAATGGTTTTAACCTCCGATGAGCAGTTTATATAAGAAATCACTTTATAATCGGGATGCGCATCAACAAATGCCTTAAAATCGCTAAATTTACATGAATCAGCTAAAGAACAACCGGCTTCTCTGTCGGGAATAATAACTTTTTTTGTTGGGTTTAAAATTTTTGCAGTTTCTGCCATAAAATTCACCCCGGCAAAAATGATTATATTTGCATCAGTTTTCTTAGCTTCCTGCGAAAGTGCAAGGCTATCGCCAATAAAATCGGCTATATCCTGTATTTCGGGTATTTGATAATAGTGAGCTAATAGAATTGCGTTCTTTTGCTTTTTGAGTTGATTTATCTTTTCAACAATATTCATATTATTATATATTTTAAATTTAATTATTGATATTTATAATAGACTGTTCATAGTGTTCAATTTATTCTGATATTTAATTTGCTTTATTGATTTACCAATAGTTTTCAACATTAATTCAACACTTATCAGATGCAAAAAGTTCGAAAAATGAGTATATTAAAGACATTAATAACAATTGTTAGGGCTTTGCTTGTTAACAATATTTCTGTTGATTTTATGCTGCATTTTTGTTGATTTGAATGTTGAAAAGTACTTAAAACTGGTGATAAAAAATAAAATTAGCTTTTTAACTGATATAAACGAACTCGCTTTGAAAAATTATCAAACAAAAGTAATCAGATATTAACAACCATTGTTAGAAAAAAAATAAAACGCTGAATTGATGCTAATTAGATTTAAAAAGACGATAAATGTGAATAGCTTAAACACTTCATTTTTAGATTGGTGTTTGATTAATATGTACTTTTGAAAGAAATTTTATAAACAAATATTGTTATGGTCGATAAAATTATTATAGGATGTGATCACGCCGGATATGACATGAAACTAGTCTTGATGGATATTCTAAAATCAATGAATATTTCAGTAAAAGATGTGGGAGCATATTCTACTGAAAGTGTTGATTATCCTGATATAGCTCATGCTTTAGCCAATGAAATTGAGAATGGAAACTATGGGCTTGGTATTTTACTTTGTGGCAGTGGTAATGGAGTGAATATGGTGGCAAACAAGCATCAGTTGGTTCGTTCGGCTTTGTGTTGGAATGCCGAAATAGCCTCTTTGGCACGAAAACATAACAATGCAAATGTGTTGGCAATTCCGGCACGTTTTATACAAAATGAAGAAGCAATTGAAATAATGAAAACTTTTCTTACTACTGATTTTGAAGGTGGAAGACACGAAAGAAGAGTAAATAAAATATAAAATTAAAATTATGCATGATCTACATACGAAATTTAAAGACGAAGCTGAAAAAATAGCTTTCGACGAAATTCACAGAAATAAAATTAAGTTTAACATAGGTAGATATGATGCTGCTGTTGAAAAAGGCAAAGCGCAGTTTTGCGATATGGATTTGGCAAAAGACAGAGCCGGAAGTATTAAATTTAAAGTGGTTAACGAATTGGATAAATATCTTACCGAGTTTGAAATGAACTTTTCAGCAAGGGGTGGAAAAGTTATTTGGGCAAAAGACGGAGAAGAAGCCGTTAGCGAAGTGTTGGATATTTTGAAAAGAAATGAGGTGAAAATGGTGGTTAAATCTAAATCGATGACCACCGAAGAAATCGAGTTGAACGAAAATCTCGAAAAAAATCATATCGAATCTGTTGAAACCGATTTAGGAGAATATATTGTTCAACTGGCAGGCGAAAAGCCTTATCATATTGTTACGCCCGCCATGCATAAATCGAAGGAAAATGTAGCCGAGCTTTTTAACGAAAAATTCGGTTTACCTATAAATTCTACCCCCGAAGAGATAACCTACTTTGTTAGGAAAAAATTAAAAGATAAATTTCTTACAGCCGATGCCGGTATTACGGGCGCCAACTTTTTGATTGCTGATGTGGGTGCAATAGCTCTGACAGAAAACGAGGGCAATGGGTTTTTGTCGATGTCGCTTCCAAAAATTCACATTGTTATAGTGGGCATCGAAAAGATAATTCCATCAATTAATGATTTACATTTGTTTTGGCCCTTGCTGGCTCAGCATGGCACAGGTCAGAAACTAACGGTTTATAATTCGGTAGTATTAGGTCCGCGCCAGGAAAGCGAAGTGGATGGACCGGAAGAAATGTACGTGATTTTGTTAGACAATAATCGCACAGAATTGTTAGCAAAAAAAGAGCAACGCCGCGCTTTATCGTGCATCCGTTGCGGTGCCTGCCTCAATGTATGCCCTATTTATAAAAACATTGGCGGTTACACCTACGATACTACCTATAGCGGACCCATTGGCGCAGTGATAACACCCCACTTAAAAGGTTTCGAAAAGTATAAACATTTGAGCTTTGCCTCTACGCTATGCGGAAAATGCACCGAAGTTTGCCCCGTGAGGATCAACCTGCATGAATTATTGCTCGAAAACCGTAACGAATCGGTAAAACTAAAACTCTATGATACTTCCGAAAAAATGGTGATGTTTGCCTGGAAGAAGCTGATGCTTCACCGAAAGCTCATCGACTTTAGCAGTGCAAAAATTAAGAATATCTTTCTGGGAAAATTCTTCCAAAAACAATGGGGTAGCCGCAGAGATCTTCCCAAAATAAACGAACAATCTTTCCATGATTGGTGGAAGAAGGAAAGAGGGGTTTAAGAGAAGGGACAGGCATTTATAATTATGTCAAATTGATGATGGAAAATATTAAATGGAAAATGTGTTTCAGAGCTCCGATGTGTTTTCCATTTTAAATCTTCATTTTGACATTTGTTGCCTTTTCAAAGTTTTTTTTTCTAGCAAAATAAAAAGCTATTCTTTTAAAGTTTGAAATAGTAATAAAGCATTTTTGATAAGGGAGCGTAAATATTATTTACGAGGTCTCACGCAAGGGAAATGAAAGAATGCATTATGTTTTTGAAGGGATAAATTTTGCTGTTGAGAACACAAATCATATCATCGAGTTGACAAATTGTACCTTCGAAGGGGCAAATTTTGTTGTTGAGTTGTCAAATTCATTTTAAAGATGCACAAATTCATAAAAAAGGGGCAAATATGGAATGTCGAACGCTTGCAGACGAAAGTTGAAGGCTTGCGGATGAGGAGAGAAAGCAAACCTAGGAGAAAATAGGGGTAATATGACAGTAATAGCCGTCGCAGACGAGACTAGAAGGCTCGCAGACTAAAGTTGGAGGCTTGCAGACAAGGAGGAAAATATAATATACCGAAATTGGAAGGTAATCTATCAAAATTGAAGGAGCAAATTTTGTCGTAGAATGGTCAAATTTCTTCTTAGAAAGCATTTAATTTATTGATGTTTAACCAGATTAGAGAATTTAAGATTTGAGATTTATGATTCAATGTCGTTTAGTTAAACAAAAACCGCCTATTTCTTTACCACAATAGAATCATAGAAACATAGGTTTCACATAGATTTTATGCTTAATTCTTCTATGTGAAATTCTATGTACCTATTGTGGCTATGTGGTTCCATTTGAAATTATAGCTAAACTAAACGATATTGATTTGAGATTTGAAGGCAAAACTAAGTCCTTAGTGGAAACAATTTCTTGTAACTCCTATTAAACTTTAAAGATTATGTCCATTTAAAAGGATAAAATCTACCTTACCATAAAACAACAATCGAAATATTATTTTGAAAACGAAAAAAATATAAAAATCCTGAAATGTCCTATTGATGGGTGTTTTCATTGATGCTGAAATAAATAAATCTTAATTAAATGTTAAAGTGCTTGACAGGAAAATCAATTGATATTATCTTAGCAGCCTCCTTCTGGTTAGTATGTTGAAGCCTAATTTGGAGGAAAGAAAAATAGATTATAAACAAAAAAAATACTATTTATGGAAGATAAAAATGGATATTTTTTATTGTCCACCGACAGATTTATAGCTTTAAAAGCAATCTTTCAATCTGAATTGGACAATAACTCTGAACTCTCTGAAATGTTTGATCATATAATTGCAGATCAGGCAACAGCAAAAGGGATGGCACTGAAATTGGAAACTTCTACTATTGTGTTTACTAAAACCAGTAATGCCATTAGGGATAAGGCAGCTGAAGATTTTAGTATTACTGCCAGTACGATGAGTGGTTATGGTGTAAAAAATAATATTGATATCCTTAGCGGAATGAAAAGGTATACCTTTTCGGAAATTAGGGGTAGTTCCTTAACCCATCAAGTTACTGCTTGTAATAAGATTAAGGAAGTGATTGAAAATTACAAGGTTCCTCTTGAAAGTATTGGTATTGATGCAGCCATTAGAAATTTGTTGGCTGATGATATTACTAAGATGGGGCAATTGACGGCTATCCCACAGGATATGATAGACCAACATGCTATTGATAATAAGCTTTTTAATGATCATCTTGATTTGATGCGCAAAAAATTTAGGGAGCAAATTGATAAGGCAATGCAGATTTATCGTATTAAGAATATTAATTTCTTTATGGCATACACTGCTGCCCGTAAGGTTAGGCATCATCATCTGAAACGTAAGTTGAAAGAAGTTGATTTGGAAACTACAACGGGTACATTAGAATTGCTGATTTTGGAAAAAACCACTTTGGAACCTATGGTTGGGGTGAAATTGGTGGTTGCTTTGCTGAATCTGGTAGCGGAAAGCGATGAGGATGGGGAAACTTATACTGATGAAATTAAACCGGGTACTTATCAGGGAAAACTTTTCTTTGATGGATATCAGACTATTGATTTTGAGTTTGTGATTGAAGCCGGGAAGACTTGCACTTTGCAGTTTCAAATGGAGGTTGAAACAATTGAGAATTGACAATGGACAGTTGACAATTGAAAATGATATAATTATGCAATTATATAATAATAAAATTGGAAATATATAATGGAAAGGCTTGCTCTGAAGGGAGTGAGCTTTTTTATTATATGAGATTCTTTTAAATAAAAATGTTTTGAATTGAATAATGTGTACATTTGTTGAACTAAAATAAATCGATATGTAAAATAATAGCATTGTAGAAATAGCGTAGCTTACGGTATTTCTCTTGAAGTAAAATCGCCAATTTTAAAGAAAGGGAGAAATAGCTAAGGTGAACGCACCCGAATGGGTGTGTTCCTTTTGCTTGTTTCGACTCTTTCGGGGTGTTTGGCGATACCTTCTTCAGGATGAAACATTAAAGCATAGGTTCACGCCCTTTTTTATTGCAAAAAAGTGAGAGCAACCTTAAAAAGTGGAATCCAGAAACCAATATAATAACTGGGGCGGAATCGAAAAGCCAAATGAGTAGGTTCAAAATAATTCAATCAAAATGAAAAAAATTAGTATAATTATTATTATTTCTTTAACTCCTATTTTTTCTCAATACGTAATTGGGCAAAGTTTTCTTGATTCTCTATATTATCAAGTAGCAAAACTTGATAGTGCCATTAAAATGGATTCAAAACATTCTCTTGATGTTTCAAAATTAAAAAATACACAAGAAAAATTACAAAACAATATAGATAGCATTCAGTTGGTAAAGAAAAAAAGCAATGATTTAAGCGATGAAATATATAGCCAATTTTCAGACCATCAAAAACTCGAAAATATTTCAGAAATTTCACTGAGATTTAAAAACTTATTACTTCCAATTCCTTTTTTCTCTTATGAATTGAATTATGAATATGTTGGAAAATTCGACATTACGGATAATTATATAGGTTTTATAATTGGTCAACCCCAATCAAATTTATCAAATTTAGAATTGTTTATTTATGATAAAAAGGGAAATTTTATAGATTGGCATACTTTATCAGAACATTCAGCCTCATTCAAGTATAATATAGATGTTAATTTTGAAATTAATAAAGATTTGATATTAAATTTAAAATGTAAAGGTGATGATTGTAGTGGTTATCCAGAAAAATGCAAAATTATCAATGGGAAAATTTTAATTCAAAAATAATCATTAATCTGATAAAACAATCTTAAATAAATTCATTTATTACATATGAAGAAAACAATACAAAATCCAGGAATACAAAATGAAATTGTCAAGAAATATTTGATGCCAGTTTTATTAATTCTATTGCCATTTTTTGCATTACTTTCATCAAAATGGCATTTTGCTATATTTCTTTCAATTGGATTCGCCTCTACTCTTTTTGCATTTATATTCTATTATTTAATTTCAGGCATTATAAATTATAAAAAATCGTATTTGCATTACCTTAAATTAACAATTATTGTTCTATCATCCTTAGCTATAATCTGGCCATCCTTTTTTTATGGTTCTTCAAATAGTTCTTCATTTAACAAGTATTCTTCAAGTAACTCAAATGAAAATTCGAGCGAAAAAACATGTACATGGTGTGGGAAAAAATATACAGGAGATGGATATAATCATTTAGGTGGTGCAGGATCCGAATCATATTGTGCAACTGCTTCTAATGGATGGGAAAAAGAAAATCAGTGCTGTTCCCTCAAATGTTGTGAAGAACAATGGGCTTCAAATCACTAATATATTATCTTATAAAGTAAATTTTTCCATAATGCAATAATGATTATTATATTAGTCGTTTAAGTGTGGTAAAAGAAAAACATAGCAATATTAAAAAACAATACCATTTATTTAAAACAATAAATTTTTATATTAATACAAAATCAAATGAAATCATTTTCAAAAGAAACTAAAACCTCCATCATGAAAAAATCATTAATATTTCTCAGTTTAATATCTATATCTTTTTTGTTAGGGTGCTCAAATTCAACAAAAGATTCGATATCATTTTTAAAATCGGATTATGGCTTAAAAAGTATTATGCAGTTGATCCTTTCAGACTCGACAAATTTAGATAAGTATATAAATAATCTCAATGGTAGTTACAAGACAAAAAAATTAGATTTGATTGGTGGGGATTTGCTTATTGAAGTATCTCCAAGGTTAAATATTAAAATTGGGAATAATTTTACTGGCAAAAAGATAACTCAAATTTCAGTACAATTCTTATTTAAAAACGAAAAAGATAAGTCTAGCGATAATAAGAAAAAACTTGGAGAAGAAATTAAGAAAATACTAGAGGAGGAATTTAATAGCGATGGATACAATAAAAGTGACAAATATTTAAAATATGAATACATTGATGCGGCATCATCAATAATTAGTTTCCCCTCTTTAGTTTTTGATTATATTGTTGCTTTAAAAGGTGAAGAATATAAACCTACAATTAAAAAATATCTTGAAAATAAAAATAATAAAGGTAGGCTTTTTGAATTGACTCATTTAAAAGGTAACCAAACTGTACCAGCTGATAAAATTTGGGTTTTAAGATCCTTAAGTCGTTGCATCAGTGTTGATAAGGACACTAGTGATTTAATCCCGGGTAAGCAAATGAGCTGCAATTATGTAACACGAAATAATCGATATATGTATTTTGATTTAGTAATTAATGGAAAATGTATTGCTATTGAAGGTAATACATTAACAGATGATGGATGGAAGAAATATCCAGGAGATAATAACCGTAGCCCAGTATATAATGATCCAAAAACAATGATTAAAATTGCTTTCCCAGGATTAGCCGTATTATTTCCAGGTACTGATATTTGTGTTGATAATCCATCAATTTCTGCAAAAAAGGTTTTAATTGAAGAATATAATATCAACTGTATTAAAAGTTTAAATGATTATTATGAGTATATGAAGACATTTAATTTTAACCCTAAATCTTTTGGTTATGTAGATTTTATGAATTTAGAATTTTGGAAATATACAGAATAATAATTTTAAGAAAAGTTTTGATTTCTCGGCAATTTTTTGTATATTTGTTAAAAACAATAAAATATGGTACAAAGTATAAGAAGCAGATTAAACAAGATTGTAAGAGATAATATATCTAATAAAATTCATATTTCTATTGACGATGAAATTGTTTGTGGTCAGAAAAGACCATGTCATGAAAATAGTTTAAAAGAATGGCTGACCAAAGGTGATTTGAGATGTCAAAAATGTGTCAATAAATATAAAAATATTTCTAATCAATCCAAAATCAATCCAATATTAAAAAGAATAAATTTTTTGTCGAAATTAGCTTTAAGATTTGATTATCTTAATTATTTAGAAGAGAATAAAAAGAAGCTAATTATATTCCAAATTAATTTATTACACAATAACTATTCTATAATTCATGGTGATAATAGTGAAAATCTTATTGAGCAAGCAAATACAAATTTTGTTGTTTCACAAGCAGGCTATTTATATAATATTTGTTCTCGATTGAAATTTTCTGAAAATGCTGATTTGTTTTTAATTTCCGACAATGTTTTAAAATCAAATTCTAATGAGATTGATACAATAATAATTCATGAATTAGTTCATTTTTTAATTGATTCAGGTAACTCAAACTTTAAAAATATATCAGAAGAGGCAAAAGAAATAGGTAATAATATTTATAATTTAACAGATTCATTTAACGAGATTGAATCGAAACATACAATTGAATATTGCCACATTTTATCACAAGCGTGTATAAATTATAATGCAAAAACTCAAAAATTTTCTGACTCTGAAATTACTTTAAAAAGTTCTATGCGATTTGATATTTTTGAATAATTAAAAAAGCAGTAACAAAATATCATATTTTAATCTCTAAAGTCTACAATCAATAAAAGTCTAAAAATGAATACAAAACAAAATGTTTTTATTTTGGGAAATAAATTAAGTGATGTTCAGAAAAAAAATAAAGGTGTTATTACACTATTGTTTTTTGATAATTCCAAAATTACAGTTAATTTCTTAAAATCCTCTATAATTGTTCAGAAAAATAAAACTGAAGCCAATGTTGTAACATTTACACTTGATAAAAATAAAACAATATCATATGACATGTTTAAAATAAAAGATGTTGAATAAAAACTTCCCCCGCTGAGCGCTAATTTTCAAAATTTGCAATGCAGTTAAGCTGATAATTTGCAATTATCCATTCCATCAACAAAACAAAAACCTCACCCTCCCAAAAAGAGCGGGATTTTCCTTTTCCCTCGTTCGCGTTAGGCTAAGGTTCTAACCTAAGTCTGATTTATCTCTACTTGTTCAACTTAGATACCAACGGAAAGATGCAGCAAGAGCTATAATCTAATGAATTTATTCTTTGAAAAAAGATTATCAGATTAGGCAAAG
>JBAWXL010000005.1:0-46539 GCA_037144095.1 Bacteroidota bacterium | reverse complement strand
TTGCTTGCCGCAATAAACTGCCCATTTGCGGAATCGATAAAGCACCTTTGGTATCCACTACATGCGTCTATTTTTCAAATTCAAAAATTCTGTTTTTGAAAGGAAAAATAATAGGTTGAGATACCTGACATCGTGCTTTGCAGTATCCAACATTTCATAATACATTTTCAATAGTAAATCTTCAGAAATTGCAATTTTGCCTGATTTTAATTAGAAATGGACTGTAACTGAAATGCTGTATAGTGAAAGGAAATTACAGGGAGTTGTGGATTTTGCTTGATGACGAGTGCAAGCTTTTCATTTATGTAAGTATAAGAAAAACAGAGTTTAAGAAAATAAATAGCCATCTGCGGGATCGAAAGCCGCACATGCGGGAAAGTTTCCCGCACGTGCGGGAACGAATCCTTCACGTGCGGGAAAAAATCCTGCACGTGCCGGAACGAATCCTTCATGTGCTGGAAAATTTCCTTCACGTGCGGGAACGAATCCTTCACATGCGGGAACGAATCCAGCACATGCGGGAACGAATCCAGCACATGCGGGAACGAATCCAGCACGTGCGGGAAAGTTTCCCGCACGTGCTGGAAACTTTCCCGCAAGCGCTTTTTTCATAAAATCAGATGAGAAAAAGAAGCAAAGATACCCTCCCAAAAATGCCTCAGGTGTTGGAAAATATCCGCCACATACGCAATCATTTGATTGAATACCGATATTTTAGTATCTATCTATAAAATGAAATAAAGTAGAAAAAGTCGGCAGTGGGCAGTGGGCAATCTTCTGCCAGCAATCACCAATATTCAATAATTCAAATGGTTAAATTTTGCTATTGCTATTTACCGAATGTGGATTGCTTATTGTGACAAACCTTCATTAAGGCTGCTTAGTGTAAGTAGCATTATAACTTGCACTATCGGTGTCGATAACCGTGTATTGCAGGTTTATTTTTGCATCATTTACCAAAATACCATTTCCATATAATTTGGTAGTATTGCTGCAAACCCATTGAGTTGGAATGGTGAGGGTGGTTCCCGAAACCGTTGCATAAGGCTTCACATCCACTCCCAATAAATTGAAATTTGAAATCAATACCTCTGACGAATTGCCCGGGTTTTTGCTAATACTAACCGAAAAAGAGACTTTTGCGGCAGGCGTTTCAACACAAGTCCAGTTGCCTACATATTTATCGCGATCATCAGCCGTAGGGTTGGTCGTATTAGGGTCGGTTTTACAAGAAGTTAATACAACAACAAAAAGAAAAAATATCTTAGCAAGGGTTTTCATAAAAAAAGGTTTTAAATAAAAGGTCAAAAATTGTGCCGTTTTTGAAGCAAGCAAAAGTATAAAATTTATTGGCATGGTTTTTGAAAATCATCTACAAAATTTAATCTAACCAAACACCTTATGAAAAAGAAATTCATTGCCATTTTGTTGATGTTTCCCTTTTTGCAACTTATTGCTCAAGAAGAACCAATTCCCGTAAAATCAACTATCAAAGAAGTAACCGTTTTCTTAAACGGAGCACAAATCAGCCGAACTGCCACTGCCACAGTTCCAAAGGGAGCTTCCACAATGATGTTTACCGATTTATCGCCTTACATTGATGCCAATAGCATTCAACTTACCGCAAAAGGCGACTTCACCATAATGTCGGTCACATTTCAACAAAATTATATGGTAAAACCACAAAAAGCAAAAGAACTTACCTTGCTCGAAGATACCCTGGATAAACTCAATAAAGATTTAGAATATCAAAAGAGTATGCGCGATGTATGCACAGCCGAAGAGTCGATGTTGAACGCAAATAAAGTAGTTGGGGGTGCTAATACAGGTTTAAAACTAATTGATTTTAAAGATAATATCGAATTCTTTAAAAGCCGTTTGATTGAAATTAAAACAAGATTTTTAAGTTTAAATGAAAAGATAAAAAAGATAACTGATAACATTCAGCGGATAAATCAGCAAATTGCGGTGTATTCAAGTGTCAATAAATCGTCGGGGGTAATACTGATAGATGTATTTGCAAACGAAGCCGTACAATCAGATTTTGCTTTGAGCTATTATGTTTCCAACTCGGGATGGGTTCCCATATATGACATCAGGGCAAAGGATGTAAACAGCCCTATCTCATTGGTGTATAAAGCAAACGTAGCCCAAAACAGTGGCGAAGACTGGAAGAATGTCAAGCTCACTTTATCAACCGGAAATCCAACCCTTGCCGGAACTAAACCTCAGTTAAACCCCTGGTATCTGAATTTCATCTATGTAAACAATTATAAGAACACTAACTACAGTAATCGTCCCGCTACAATGAATGAGGCCTCTAAACCGGCAATGGCAGGAAGGGTAATGAAAGATGAAGCTAAAGGAGAAGCATATTCAATTGCCGATTATACTGAGGTATCTGAATCGCAGACAAGTGTTCAGTTCGACATAAAAGTACCTTATACTATTCTTTCAGATGGGAGGAATATTGCTGTAGAAATTCAGAAACACAGTGTGAATGCCGAGTATGAATATTATTGTGCACCTAAACTCGACAGAGATGCATTTCTGTTGGCAAAGATTACGGGTTGGGATCAGTATAATCTGTTGCCCGGCGAAGCCAATCTGTATTTCGAAGGGACTTATGTTGGCAAATCCTATTTAAACACACGTAATGTGAACGATACACTTGATATTTCGTTGGGAAGAGACAAGAGCATTATTGTTACCCGCACAAAGCTTAAAGACTTTAGCAGTACGAAAACCATCGGGCTGAATAAAAAGGAAATCATCACATGGGGAATATCTGTTAGAAATCAGAAAAAGCAAGCGATTAAAATTCTGGTTGAAGACCAATTCCCAATTTCGAATGATAAAGACATTGAAATTGAAAAGCTGGAAATGTCGTCGGGTATCTATAATGAAGAAACCGGTAAGTTAACATGGAAACTTAAAATGGAACCCTCTGAAACGAAAAAGGATTTGAAAATATCATATTCAATAAAATATCCCAAAGCCAGATTAATTAATCTGTAAACGAGATAAATCCCAAATTCCAAGACCCAAGCTATAAACTCCAAACTCTCGCAAAGTTTGGAGTTTTTCACTTTTTATATGTTTTCATTAGCGAATTATTGCTAATCAGTTTGCCTATTGCCCATCCCAAAGCTGAACCCATCAACACATCCGATGCCCAATGTTTGTTTTGATAAATCCTAGAAAGCGCCACGCCTGATGCAATGGAATATGCCACTACCGGAACCCACACCGTGTTTTTATATTCAGAGGCAAATACTGCGGCAATAGAAAAAGCCGTTATAGAATGCCCCGAGGGCATAGAGTTATAACCATTATCGCCAAATGGTCCATCAAATAACTGCACATCTCCCTCTTCATATTGATAAGGACGTGGTCGATGAAGCAGGTTTTTAAACAATTGAACCGTAAAACCACTCACCACAAAAGCTTTCACTCCTTCGAGCGAAGTTTGCCGGAGTTTAGGTGAGGAAGTTACTTCGGAAGTCAGATACAAAACGCCCAATAAAGGTAGGCTGTATAAACCTCTACCAAAAGGCTCCAGACCATAATTTGCAATATTATCAAGTGTAGTATGCCGGTTCGATTGGAAAAAAGTTTTAATTACTTTGTCCTGAGTGTAGAGTAAACCTGCCGCACACAGCACCCCTCCTGCCGTTTTCCATTGCTTAGTATTCCAACGCATGGGGCTTTTCAGCACTGCAACTTCATCGGTGAAATAGGAGGCAATGTATTTTCCATTCAGCTTAGTATTCGCATTGGCTGTGTCCTGAGCAGACAAGCGAAGCGAGTTTACAATCAAAACCCCTATAATCAAACTGCTTATAAGGAGCCGGGAATTCATTTCTTCTTGGCTTCTTCCCAATAAATATCCATCTCCTCAAGGGTCATATCTTTCAACGATTTGCCCAGCTTTCGGGTTTGATCTTCAAGATACTGAAAGCGTTTGATGAACTTTCGGTTGGTTTTTTCGAGAGCATCGTCGGCATTTACATTAATGAAACGGGCAAAGTTGATGAGCGAAAAGAATAAATCGCCAAATTCGGCTTCAATCATTTCTTTCGGAGAATTATGATCAAATTCAGCTTTCAGTTCGCCCACTTCTTCAACCACCTTATCGAGCACCTGCGAAGGATTTTCCCAATCGAAGCCCACCCCGCGGGCTTTCTCTTGTATGCGATAGGCTTTCACCAAGGCCGGCAACGACTTGGGCACTCCACTCAACACAGAAGTGCTGCCGGTTTTAAGTTTAATATGTTCCCAATTGGCTTTCACATCTTCGGCATCGCTCACTTTGGTGTCGCCAAACACATGGGGATGTCGCTGAATGAGCTTATGATTGATGCTGTCAATTACATCAGCAATATCAAAATCATTTGTTTCAGAAGCAATTTTTGAATAGAAAACCAGATGAAGCATCAAATCGCCAAGTTCTTTTTTAACGTCATCTAAATTATTTTCTATAATAGCATCCGAAAGTTCATAGGTCTCTTCTATGGTCAAATGTCGAATACTTTCAATGGTTTGCTCCTGATCCCATGGACATTTCTCTCTCAATTCGTCCATTATATCGAGCAACTTGCCAAAAGATTGCAGGGCTTTTTCTTTCATACTTTTATTTTCAGCAAAATTACATTAAATAATAATTTGGAGAGAATTATTTTTTAGGTGAAATGAGGCATTTACTTATTTAGACATTTAGGCTTTTAGGAAAGACCCATATTTTAAATTCAAAGACCTATCAATTCATTTATTTTAAGAAAGGAAGTTCAAAAAAAGATTACAATTTTAGAAAAATAGAATCTTTACATCTCATTATCTGCACTATAGCTTCAAAACTAAAGTTAATCCGATACGTTTTGTTACATATAAAACCCATATTGGCATAAATTTCCATTCATTTCCTATTAATTAAATATTTAAATATTACACTATTTTCAAATTCGTTACATGTTTATAATCAATCATTAAACTTTAAAACCACAACCGATTTCCAAAAAAAGCTATCGATGACGCAAATACTCCGTCCGATAACGCAAATACTCTGTCCGATGACGCAAAACCTTCATCCGATGACGCAAATTCTTCGTCCGATGACGCAAATCCTTCGTTCGATGACGCAAATCCTCCATCCGATGACGCAAATCCTCTGTCCGATGATACGAATACTTCGTCCTATAACGCATAACCTTCGTCCGATGTCATCAGGAGCCCGTACGATGTCATAAATACTCCGTCCGATGAATTTTTAACCAAAAAACACATTCGTCCTGCAGAAAATCAAATTCGCGAATCTGTTTAGAAAAAAGGATAATTTGGAATTGTTCTTCAAATTGGGCAACTCAGCTTTGAGATAGAGTAAGGGAAGGAAACAGAAATTAACTATAGGTAGTTAAGTTATAGGTTAGTAGGTTATTAAGTTAATTGAAAAGAAGTCCCAAGTCTTAAATTTCAAGCTCTAAATTCCAAGAGGTGCACATTATGGAGTTTGAGGGTTTATATTGAAACCTACCAGATTTTGAAAACCTGGTAGGTTTGGTTCAATTGCATTTGTGCTTTGAGCTTCTTCCTAAAAGCTTAAACCCCTCTTTTAGCCTTCAGTCTAACAACCCTCAACCTCTTGGGACTTGGATCTTGAAATTTGGAGCTTGTGACTTTTCCTAAAAGCCTAAACCCCATCCTTCAGCCTAACCTCCTAAAGCCTTATTTCTTCTTCATCCCCGGATATTGCGAAAAAGGTCCCTCAGTAAGCCTTGGTTCAAACAAATTGAAATCATCAAAATCCACCAAACCATTGCCATTAAAATCAGCAATCGTAAAGCCATAAGTGCCCCCATTCAAATAGGGCTCAAACAAATTGAAGTCATCAAAATCTACACTAAAACTTTGATCTAAATCGCCAAGAAAGAAAGCAAAAACTCCAGTTGCAATTTGAATTTGCGGATCATTACCTCCGGGTGCCTGATAGGCATTTGCAGCAAGAGTAGTAAAATCGTAATTTATTGTAGCTGTATTAAAAGGCACCGCAATTGCCGACCAAATTTCTAAATGATTACGGGTTCTTACTTTAATGTAATAATTTCCCGAGAGTGAAGGCGAAACTTGAAACGATGCTAATCCATTAGTCAATAAATTAATTCCACTAACGCTAACCCCAATTGAATTAAAAGGTGAATTTTCCTGATATAAATCTACCTGGATTTTATCGGCAATACCTGCCCCATATTTAGGAAAAGTCAATCCTGTATTCCAATCAATATCTTGTGCTTCTACCATGTTGTTTCCTATTGAAAAATCAAATAAACCTTCCAGAAATAAATGCAGATTAACTGTTTTAACATTTCCATTAGCAACCTTAACCCCTAATCTGCAATGGCTTTCACAACCACTTAATGTCTGGCTTGCATAATAAGTACTATCAATATTTAATGCTTCTGAAGATGAAAACACATTACCTCCTATGGCAGCATTGTACCATTTGACTTCCGAACCACTTACCACCAAATCTCCAATAGTAGCAGAAGAATTAAAAGTTTGTATAGTATCTCCTGTTGGAGCCGAAGGAGTAATTATATTTGCTTCAATAGTATTACTTGTAGCTGGATTATTAATTGCGCAATTTAGACTCGAGGTCATCACGCACTTAATATGGTCGTTGTTTGAAGGAGCGTAAATAAATTTAGAGCCTCCTGTACTATTGTATAATTCTAAGACTTCCGAACTGGAAAGGCAACGATTATATAAATATATATCATCTATTTTACCTTGAAAATATCCACCATTAGCTCCTGCACTTCCAAAAGTCAATGGGACACCACTTGACGAATATGAAGTTGCACTTGGATTATTATTTACTTGCTGACTATTCATATATAGAGTTGTTCCAGTGGTTGATGATATCGTAATTACATAATGATTCCAGCCATTTATATTAATGTTGCCCCAACTCATATCATAATTATTTGCCCCCCGCATAATTAATTCAGGTTCATTTGGGGAAATATAATATAAACCGAATCCACAGCATCCATTTGAAGCATCTTCATAACCAAAAGGCCTACCTGTATTTCCGTTTATCCATAGTGATAAAGAAATATCTGTTAATGCTAAAGAATTATTATTCGTAACAATGTTATTTCCGATTCCATCAAAACTGTAAGCACTATTAGGAATTCCAAACCTATCTGTGGTCAACGTTGCACCATTTACAATTCCATTATATCCATTTCCGCTTTCATTATTTGCATTCCCATCGAAAGGATAAGATGCAATAAGTCCGTTACTTAAACTTGAACTGGAGGGAATTAATATATCATTTACATACCATTGATAAGTTGGGTTGTTGCCTCCATAAATAGGATTAGGGGTAAAGGCAACAAGGGTATTTTGACAAACATTATTTGCAGAACTTGTTATGCTTAGTGATGCAACAGGATCTACAGTGATACTTATAACATTAGATGCCGCAGCTCCAGTCCAATCGGGTATGCAATTTACTTTTGCCAATCTCTTATACCAGGTTTTTGAAGAAACAACTGCCGGAGTATACGTTCCGGATGTTGCACCTGAAATATTTGCAAATCCTGCATTACTATTTGTAGTGGATTGCTGCCATTGATATTCGAGCAATCCTGTTTGTCCTGAAGGTAATGTTACATTGGTAATTTCTGCCGGAATTGAACCATTGCAGAGGAATTGATCAGCCGCAATAGTGCCACCATTGGTCGGATTAACGCAATTGGGAAGAACTGTAAAAGAATAATCTTCTGTTTCGCCATAAGACAACTGGTTGCAAGGTTCAGTTGGCGCACCAAGCGCATAAAAGTTCCCTCTAACACGCATTCGATGTGCACCTGGGCTGGCTGTGAGCGGAACTGTAAAATTATCAGTAATAGTTAAGACATCCCATGAGTTTGGGTTATTTATAACATGCTCAGAAGCTTCAAAAACACCGTTGTCATTATAGTCAATCCACACAGAATAAGCCATAGGATACTGCCCAGAAGTTGTGAAAGACATAGTTGTTGTGGAAAGTTGTAAATTCGATGCTGTCTGAGTCCCACTATAATCAGTATAAGAAGAAGCTGCACAATCGGTACTATTATTAAAATCTGTTACACCTCCACTTGTTGTTACATTTGAAATCCACATAGCAATACAAGCCATACCTGATACCTCTGGAATGCAATAGCAGGCAGTAGGTCCATTCATGCTAATATTTATAGGGTTTGAAATGCCAACACTCTCACCTGAAGAACAGCTAACAATACAACGGTAAAATGTAGACGTACTCTGCATCATAATTAATGTAGCATTATTAGCCCCGGTTATATGTGACCAATGGGTGTTATCAGTAGACAATTGCCACTGATAAGTTATACCGGATGAGAAGTTGCTGTTTTGCAAACTTAAAGTGAAATTAGCATCCTGACAAACTGAATTTAATGTAGATATCGTATTTCCCGGGTCCGGAATTCCTGAACAAGGAATAGCCAACACAGTGAAAGCATAATCTTCTGTTTCACCTTCATACAACTGGTTGCAAGGATAAGTAGGTGCCCCTTGCCATTGGGCATCGCCTCTTACTCTCATTTTGTGGGTGCCGGGAGGCGCAGATATAGGAATCGAAATACTATCAATACATGGTATTGCTCCATCATTGTTATTATTTGCAATAACTTGTTCAGCGGGTTCAAAAAGACCATTATCATTAAAATCAATCCAAACGGAATATGCCATTGAATAAATGAATGAACCAAACGACATTGTTGTAGTCGAAAGCTGATAGTTTGAGGCAATGTTTGTAGCACTATAATCAGAATAAGAAGATGAAGGACAACTGCTACTGTTATCAAAATCAGTAACTCCGCCACTGCTTGTAACACTTGTAATCCATTTATTACATGGATAAACTGAAGCAATAGGAATACAATTACAATCAGCAGAAGGATTAATTTTAACATCAATTATATTTGAATAATTACCAGTATATTCGTTGGAACAGTAAACATAACAACGATAATATGTTAAGGCAGTTTGCGAGGTTGTCAAAGTGGTATTGGTAGCACCCGTAATTTCTGTCCAAAAGAAATTATCAGGAGAGGATTGCCATTGGTAAGATATTCCGCTTGTGTTTACATTGTGTTGCAAACTCAAAGTAAAATTAGCATTCGGGCAAATGCTGTTTGAAGAAGAAAGCGTGTTCCCCGGCTCAGGAACTCCGGTACATGGACCAATAACAGTAAAAGCGTAATCTTCGGTTTCGCCATAATTTAATTGATTACATGGGGTGTAAGGTGCTCCATACCAAGTCTTTTCTGCTCTCACACGCATCTTATGTGTACCGGAAGGGGCATATAAAGGAACAACAAAACTATCGGTTATAGTGGAGTCAGCGATAGAGTTACCATTTGTTATAACCCTTTCCCAATCATCAAATAATCCATTATCATTAAAGTCAACCCAAACTGAAAACGCCATAGCGTCATTTGATGAATTGTAAGGTGCCGAAGTGAAAGACATCGTGGTGGTAGCACCTCCTGTATTTGAAGCAATAATAGTGCTGCTATAATCAGTGTATGAAGTGTCTGAACAATCAGTTTTATTAATAAAATCGGATAAACCTCCACTTGTAGTTACTTTGGAAATCCATATTGAACATGGGTTAATAGATGTCATTGGGGTGCAATAACAAGAAGAAAAAGGATTCATTATTATATAAACAGGAGTTGAGTTTCCGGTATTCGAACCGTTTGAACAACTTGCCAAACACCGATAATAAGAAGAAACATTTTGCGTAGTTGTTAAAGTTTGGTTAGTTGCTCCCGAAATATCTGTCCAGATAGCATTATCAGGAGACAATTGCCATTGATAAGTTATTCCACTTGCAATGATAGGATGTTGAATACTCAGGGTAAAACTAACATCCGGACAAGCAGAGCTGGCAGTAGAAAGTGTAATTCCAGGATTGGGTGTTCCCGAACAGGGTGGGGCAGCCGTTACATTAAATGAATAATCTTCTGTTTCCCCATAAGACAACTGATTGCACGGATCATTAGGGGTTCCATAATACCAATACTCACCTCTTACGCGCATTCTATGAGTGCCTGGCATTGCAGTAATTGGAACAATAAAACTGTCTGTACAAGTTAAAACAGCTCCAAGGTTAGCGTTTGCAATAACTCTTTCGGAATTTTCAAAAATTCCATTATTATTAAAATCAATCCATACAGAAAATGCCATAGGATTATTGGCAGAAGTAAAAGTCAAAGTAGTGGTGCCAAGTTGTGAATTAGTTGCAATATTATTGCTGCTATAATCAGTATAGGAAGTATCTGTACAATCCGAACTGAAATTAATTTCTCCTGTGCCTCCACTTGTTGTTATATTTGAAATCCACATGATACAAGGACCCGCTGATGTCACCGGAGTACAATATCCGGTAGTCGTTGCATTTCCGGTTAAAGCTGGGGTTAAATAGCAATTTGCAACAGTTTTATACTCGTATATGGCAAAATAATAATCAGTTCCCAATATTAGACCAGAAACATTTACCGAAGTCCCTGTCCCATTATAAACAACATAGTTTTTATTCCCAATTTGGGTTCCACTCCCGAATTCAGCATTTGCATTATATAAAATCCCATTATCAGGATACGAATTCACGGGAGTCCCTCGCCTTGCAATTACTAAAACCTTATCTCCTGACCCTCTGGTCCAACCTATATTCATAGTATGATCACTTAATGTCGAAGTGCTAAATGAACTTGCCTGAGCTGTTGGGGATACACATACAGTAGAGATATCAATTCCGCCTGTGTATTCATAAGCCCCTATATCAACTGTGGTATTTTGAATCCTTTGGGCACCTCGTATATCATAAGCTTCAGTATTAAATGAATTATTTCCTGAATTTATACAAGAAGAATTACTTGCAATTCTATAATCACTCAACATTGGATTTATAAAATTCGGATTCGTGATGATATTTCCAGAGCCAGGAAGCATTGGAAATGAACAACAATTCGTATAAGAACTTCCATTAAAATTAGATAGATCACCATTAATACTCGTGTTTCCCCAAAGGATACAATTTTGAAATTCACCACCATTTATCACATTATTAGTCCCTCCCCAATTTAAGGCAGTATTATGAGCTATGGTACAATTGATAACAAATATCCTCTGGCCCCCGAAGAAAGTTCCCCAGTCACAATAAACGCCTCCTCCTCCAACTGCTGCATAAGGAGCACTATTGTCGGTAATAAGGCAATTAATAAGTTTTCCGCCATGATACAGATAAATACCTCCTCCTCCACTATTAAAAGTGCAATTGTTGCAACTCATCATATTTCCCTTAATTATACAATTCGTCACTTCCGCATCATAGCTACAATTTGCCATCAGCAATCCTCCACCTGAATGACTGGCCAAGTTGTATTCTATGATACAATTCGTCACTTTTGTGTGATTATTCCCCTCTATTAATTGTTCGCCTTCAAGAGTGATTCCTCCTCCACTGGCTCCAAAATTATGTGAGATTATTAAATTAGCCAGGGTTGGAGAGTTTTCATAAATCCCTATGCCACCTCCCTCAGCGAATGGATATATCCCATTTCCGTTTCCACCCTGAATGCTAAACCCATCTAAAATTGCAGTGTTGGTCAAACCCTGTGAATTGGGAGCATAGATAACATGGTAACAATTTTCTGTGTTATTACTAAACGATAAGCTTACTCCTGTTCCCGTTACCAAATCATCCCCATTCAAGTCACCACTTAATATGCTTTCATTGGCCTCACCTGCACCAAAATTATTTCTTTGACTCACATTATTTTCTGTTCCGGCAAAGCCACCATATATCGCAACTCCGTTTATCATTCTGAAATGATAATAACGTGAACCTCCCCCTAATCCATAGTCTGAGCTGGGTTTATAGGTTCCTTTAGCCACCCAAATCTGGTCGCCGCTCACAGCCACATCCAAGGCCGATTGAAATGAAATAAAAGCATTATCCCAGCTCCCACCATTGTTTAAACCCAGGGTTTTACTTGCATCCACATAAACCACAGATGCATAAAGACCATTGATAAAAAATACATGCAATATAAGTTGCATTAATATAAAGAAAGTGAATTTTTTCATGATTTTTGATTTATATTTATAGTTTGAATTAGGTTACAAAGATAATTAATTTACATATCAATAGTCAAATAAATGTTAAAACATCAGTTTTTTATTTTTAAAAAGAATAAGTTTGATTACTCATTCCCCCTGTTAAACTGAGGTTTCACTTCAATTGAATATATCCTTTCAGGCTTTGTCTGTGTAGCTTAATACATTCTCCCGTTAAGCGTCGTATCCAATTACTCTGGTAAGGTTAGCGTTTCCTTACACTTTTTTCAATAGGCATCCTACCTAATTTTAAAATCTAAAATCTTAAATTCCCTGACTTATCTTCATCTCTAACATGATTTCTTCCAAATTTTTCCCAAAAGCAAAATGTTGTTCAGGAAATCTTAGTTTTTTCTTTCTATCTTCCATGATGATTGTGTATTAAAAAATATCATTGGTAAATTTACCAACGATATTTAATAATGCAGTGATTCAACCTTTTTTCATTATACTTTTGCTACTTTATAACATTCGACCAAAATTCACAGTGCAAAAACGATAAAAACTGCTTCCGTAAGCTCTTCCTCCCTTCATTTTCAATTGCCATCTCTCAATGGTAAATTTTCCCCCATTTTTGCAAAAAAGCCCATATTGATGCACTTTTTTTCGTTTTTTTCAAGCCCCATTTTCATCAAAACACTGATAAGTATGCTTTTACTTTAAAAAGGCTCGCATGCAACGATTCTTGTCTTTTAAACATCGAACATCGACTTTTTGACATCGAACCTATGCATTTTAATACCTACGGTCATCTTTTTAGTATCAAAGTACGTCTTTTCAACATCAAAGTTCGTCTTTTCGATATCGAATCCTTTCTCGCAAATATCGCTCATTATCCCATAAACATCGTTCACTATCCCACACACATCGCTCGCCGTCTTCCTGGTATCGAAGCTCAGCCTGCCCACATCGCAGCTAAACTTTACCGTATCGATTTTTATCCTGTAAGCATCGAAGTTCAACTCTCTTGCATCAATTATCGTCTTTTATGTATCGCAGAGCAAAACTACCGCATCGCACATCAACTGCCCTTCATCGATCCTAAACTCGCTGAAAATACCATTCAAACCCCCTTGACACCTTATCATCCTTTTAATAAATTCATCCATATTAACTAAATTAATATCTTTATAAAACAATCCTAATGAATGCTCATAATCAACATGAATTCAATACTCTAATTGCATAATGTTGCTTTCACATTGCCCAAACATAAGTCTAATATATTTAAAAAAAAACTAACAGGTTTCCAAAACCTGTTAGTTTAGTTCATCCTCTTTTGTGTTTGGTTCTTTTTCCTAAAAACCTAAATGTCTAAACCACTAAAAGTCTAAACCCCTAAACTCCTAAACCCCTTTCCCCATCAGCATATCAGCACATTAGCATATCACCCCATCATCCTAATACGACCTGGCAAACACCACTCTAAAATTCGAAGGTTTTCCCGTAAGAATACATTTCCCCGATTCCTTTTTAGGGTCAAGAGGAATCAGACGAATGGTGGCTTTAGTCATTTCCTTAATTTTCTGTTCAGTTTCTGGCGTTCCATCCCAATGAGCCAGCACAAAACCCCCTTTATTTTCAATGGTGTCGACAAATTCATCCCAAGTGTTTACAATAAAAGTATTATTCTCTCTAAAGTTCAAAGCCTTATTATACAGGTTTTGCTGAATTTGTTCTAACAGATGTTCGATTTTCACATCAATATCCGTAATCTGATAAATCGCCTTTTCGAGCGTATCTCTGCGAGCCACCTCCACTGTATTTTCCTCCACATCGCGAGGACCAATGGCAATTCTTACCGGAACCCCTTTAAATTCATGTTCAGCAAATTTAAAGCCCGGTTTCTGAGTATCCCTATTGTCATATTTAACCGAAATTCCTCTGCTTTCGAGTTGTTTTTTAATTTGCAAAGCTTTTTCATTCACACTTTCAAATTGTTCATCCGATTTAAATATCGGAACAATCACCACCTGATTAGGAGCCAAACGTGGAGGTAAAACCAAGCCATTATTATCAGAATGTGCCATAATCAATGCCCCCATTAAACGGGTAGAAACACCCCATGAAGTAGCCCAAACATATTCCTGTTTATTTTCTTTATTTAAAAACTTCACATCAAAAGCCTTGGCGAAATTCTGTCCCAAGAAATGTGAGGTGCCTGCCTGAAGCGCCTTGCCATCCTGCATCAAAGCTTCAATGCAATAGGTTTCCACTGCACCTGCAAAACGTTCGTTGGGCGATTTCACACCTTTCCATACCGGTATTGCCATGTGGGTTTCCAGAAATTCGGCATACACATCCAACATCAAGGCAGCTTCTGTTTGAGCTTCAGCCTCAGTGGCGTGAGCAGTATGTCCTTCTTGCCATAAAAATTCGGCAGTACGCAGAAACAAACGTGTACGCATTTCCCAGCGCACTACATTTGCCCATTGATTTATCAATAAAGGAAGGTCTCTATATGATTGAATCCAGGTTCTGTAGGTATCCCAAATAATAGTTTCGGATGTGGGACGAACGATAAGTTCTTCTTCAAGTTTTGCATCTTCATCCACCACAATGCCTTTTCCATCGGGTGAGTTTTTTAAACGATAATGCGTTACTACTGCGCATTCCTTGGCAAAACCTTCCACATGACTTGCCTCCTTACTGAAAAATGATTTTGGAATAAATAATGGAAAATAGGCATTTTGATGACCGGTTTCTTTAAACCTTTTATCCAGTGTTGCTTGTATCTTTTCCCATATAGCGTAACCATAGGGTTTAATAACCATACAACCCCTTACTGCCGAGTTATCGGCAAGGTCAGCTTTTATTACCAAATCGTTGTACCATTGTGAATAATTTTCTTCTCGATTAGTTAGTATTTTTGCCATGAATTTAGATTTGTGGTATAATTTTTGCTTTTAATTTGGGTGCAAAAATATAAAACATATTGGTACGTTATACAGTTAAAACAATAATATAGGAGGCAAAAGCCATGAAAACAATAAACAGTATATTAATTATCGCTATTATAGCACTTGCATCATGCAATTCAGCCTATCAGGCAAGAACAAGTAATGATGATGTTTATTATTCACCAAAACGCAATCAGGCAGAGCAAACTGTGCCCACCGTTAATGCGAATAATAATCAACAACCACCTGCCGATTATTCTCTTAATGCTGAAAATAGAACTCAACAAGATAATAATAATCAGGGAAACAATCAACAAACTTCCAACGATGTAAATCAGGGGAATTATGATAATTCCGCTAATCAGGATCAAAATCAAAACCAAAATGCGCCTGATTACAGCAATTCCGAAACATATAATGACGGGAACGGAGTGACTTATCAAACAAATAATTATTATTACAATAATGATGATTATTACGATTATGCTTATTCTGCCCGGATCCGCAGATTTCATCACAATTATTATTATGGGAATGGTTATTATAATGATTGGTATACCAATTCATATTGGTACAATTATGACCCTTATTCTTATGGTGTAAGCATTTATATGGGATACGACTGGTGGTGGCCTAACTATTATTATCCTTCCTATTATAACTATTGCTGGGGTAATCCTTATTATAATTATGGTTTTGGTTATTATGGATATGGTTATGGTGGATACGGGCATGGATATTGGGGTGGCGATTATTGTGGAGGAGCCAATTATTACCACAATGCCTATGACAATAACTCCTATTATTTTGGGCGCAGAGATAATTCAGTTAGCTCAAATGGTGTAGGTTCACGCAGAGATGGAAGTGTAAATCATGGAGGCAAAGCAGTTGCTGCTAATACTGACACACGCAGAACCGGATTATCTTTTGGCGAAAAATATGAACAATCAGTAGCAAGTGAAAAAACCGGCTCTAATTTCGGTGCAGTTAATGGAGTAAGTGGCTCTAATATAAAACCAAATACTTCAACTAAGCTTGATGCAGGAAATGTATCAGCAAAAGATCAAAATGGCAAATTGTCAGGGAACAATTTGAATACAAAACCAAATTCGAATGAAACTGGCAAAGCCATTAATACTAAAGTTGACAATTTCACTTCAAGCAATAAAAATGTTAATGACATAAAAAAGACCAATCCTGATAATTCAAATGTAATTTATGCCAAACCTAATAATAACCAACCTAATTCAAATGCTAAAAACACTAATGTAAATAGCAATGGATATAAGGTTATTAACAATACAGGTGTAAACAATAACTCAGATAAGAATGCCAATCGTGCAAATCCGGCATATAATCCAAAAGCAAATTCTAATTATACAACTCCAAATAATACAAAAACAAATTCTGCTCCGGGCAATTCTCAACCTAACAACAGCCGGACGAATAATCAACCAAACAATAGCAATTATAGCAAACCCAATTATTCTATTCCAAATAATACTAAAGCTCAGCCCAATTCAAACAATACCAGAGTTTATAATAAACCCAACAGCTACCAGAATAATACCAATACAAACAAAGGGAATTATAATTATAACAATAATAAACCTTCAAACAATAGCGGAAATAATTATAACCAAAACACGAATACGCCTAAAACTTACACTTCTCCTAATTACACTAAGCCTAAATCAAGTCAGGAATATTCAAGCCCTAACGTAAAACACAACAATAATTACAAACCATCGACTACTCCTGAGAATAAACCTTCTAATAATAACTACACACCTCCCCCTACTCCTAAAAACGACAGTTACACCCCATCTAAGAATTCATCTAACTCATCTAATTCCTCAAATTCTTCAACTCGTTCGAGTTCATCAGGAAATAGCAATAGTTCTTCTGGTTCATCAGGTGGTGGAAGAAGAAGATAAAAACTAATTAATCCATAAAACGATCAATCTATGAAAACAATAAAAATCATACTAATTTTTTTTATACTAAGTGCAAATGCATTTGCTCAAAATGAAGCTGATGCTTTGCGATATTCTAACCTGAGTTTTGGTGGAACAGCCCGTTTCACCGGAATGGGGGGGGCCTTTGGTGCTTTAGGTGCCGACTTCTCAACCCTTTCTTTTAATCCAGCCGGTATAGGTTTATATAAGAAATCAGAAATTACTTTCACCCCTTCATTCTACATTTCTAACACCAGCAGTTTATATCAAAATAACACCACTGAAGACAGTAAGCTCAATCTAAACGTTAATAATTTTGGTGCAGTATTTTCAATTAAGCTTGGCGACGAAACCAAAAAAGGATGGAGAAATCTTCAATTTGGAATTGGAATGAATAGAACTCAAAACTTCAACAACCGAATTATTATGGAAGGCGATAACCCTTCAAGTTCCCTGATTACTGAATACATAGCCAGAGCAAGTGGTTCGAAACCTGCCAACCTTGGCGATTTCAATACAGGCCTAGCCTATGATGCCTACCTAATGGATCCAACAGGCGATTCAACTCATTATACAAGTGTGCTTGCTAACGGGGGGGCATTTCAGCGTAAATCGATTGAGTCTAAAGGCGCAATGAGCGAAGTGGTTATAAGCCTTGGTGGCAACTACAATGATCGCCTATACATCGGAGCAACCCTTGGTATAGTTTCTTTAAAATACACTGAAAATTCTATCTACTCAGAAAAAGATAATGCTGATACCATTCCAAGATTTAATAGCTTTTCGCTGAATGATCATTTAGAAACTTCGGGTTCGGGTATTAATTTTAAAGTAGGTTTAATTTTCCGTGCTACAGATTGGCTGCGTTTGGGTGCTGCTGTTCACACACCTACCTATTTTTATAATATGGAAGATAATTACTACACCAACATTAAATCTGATGTCGAAACCGCTTCTTATAGCTACGACTCTCCAAAAGGTTCATTTATTTATACCATGACCACGCCTTTCAGGGCAATTGGAAGCATCGCTTTTATTGTGGGTCCATGGGGTTTAATTAGTGCCGATTATGAATATGTAAATTATTCTGATGCAAGCATTCATTCTGAAACCGATGAATTTGTTGATGTAAATCAAAATATAAGAGAAGGTTACAGAGGAACCGGCAACATCAGGGTGGGAACTGAATGGTCAATCGACATATTCAAAATCAGAGGAGGTTTTGCTTATTATGGTAGTCCTTATAAAAATACCAATATTGATGCTTCGAAGATGTATTTTACCGGAGGATTTGGTTTCCGTCAAAAAAGTTTCTTTGCCGATTTCACCTATGTGTATGGCAAGGTTGCCGATAAATATTATTTATATGATGCTAATTTGGTTCCTCCTTCAACTAATACAAATATCAGTCATAGCGTACTAATTACTTGTGGAGTTCGGTTCTAAAACCTAAACCACTTACGATATCTTCAGGGGGCAATTGTCCCCTGTTTTTTTTATGGAATCTAATTCTTTAAACGTAGCAAGCCAGCTTTTGCTTTCTGATGCAGACTCGATTTATATTCTTCAGGCGATAAGTTTAAACAGGCCTGAAAATATTCTTTAGCCTTCGCTTTGTCATTTTTCCCTTCATAAATCATCCCTAATTGTAAAGCCGCATTTGTGGCAAAATAATAAGGTTTGTCGCCACCATCTTTCAAGGTTCTTTCATAATACATTATGGCAAGCGAAGTCTTCCCTATTTCATGATACACCCTGGCTGTGCGATAGGTATATTCAATTAAATCATGAACATTCGTCAAATCTTTTGCGGGGTTCAATGCCTGAAGCGTAATCAGGGCTTGCGCATAATTGCCTCCATCAAAAAGCAGCCGCGATTTTAAGAGTTCCACATGAGGCGGCTGTTCCGATTGGGCTTCTCTTTGGGCTTGCTTGTCGGCTTCTGCATAGCTCACTCCCCTCAATAAAAGCAATTGCATATACTCCTTATACTTTGCCGAATTATTATTTATCAAATAATACCAGGCTATTTTTTGATAGGCCGATTTCACAAGGTTTTCGCCTTTAAAATGCATCAAAAAGCGAAAGAAATATTTATAACTATCATTTTCCAATTGATTTAACTTTGCCAAACCCAATTGATAGTCGATAAAATTAAATATCGAAGATGAGTTTTCAACCCCCAGCAAAGTCTTTTCAGCTTCGGGACTTTGTCCGTTTTGAAGGTAGATGCTTGCTTTCGAAACTGCCAATATTGGGCTGTTTCCAATTAAATCCCCTCCATCGTTATAATAGGGAAGCAATTGAAGGGCTTCTTTTTTGCTCCCCTGAAGATGAAGACTCACATAGGAGAGATAAAACAAACATTCGGGATAAATAAAATTATAATCCTCACTGTTTTTTGTAGCTTTCAACAATTGGGTCAGCTCATTTAAACCCTGCGTAATCGAACCTTGCAGCGAAATCAGTTTTAAGACCCATTTATATTCATCAGGAATGCCTCCAATCACCGCATGCAGCACTCCTAAACCTTTCAGATTTGGGAAAAACATAGGATAAAGCTCGCTGTTTTCGTGCAACAGTTTATAAGCTTTGTTCACTTCGTAAGCTGCCGTAATATACTCGCGAAACTTCAAACGCACCACCGCCCATTGCAAATAAGTGTCGGCTATCACATAGCGTTTCCAAGGCGAATTGCTCACATCATCCTCAAATTGATTGATACGTTGACTTTTATTTTCAATCAGCGCATCGAATTGTGTTTTATCTTCCGAAATAAATATTTTCAGAAAATCAATCAAATTTTCTAAATAGATGCTGAAGTTGTTAGCCGGATGCAACTTCTTCTCCGTCGAAATTAAAGCCTGAGCTTCTGCAAATTGAAGACAAATAATTTTATGATAGGCTTCTTTGCAGTTATGATCCACATCAAAATTAGCCTGTCCCCAAAAAGGAGAAAACAGCAATAAAAACAGTATTATGCGTTTGACTTTCATAAGGAGCAAAGATACTGAATTTAATTTTCATAAAGGAAAAAAAGATTTAAGATTTAGGATTTTTGGGAACCACAGTAGGCACAGTAGAAATATATTTAAGAACAAAGATTAACGATTGTTGATTTTAGAAGTTTATTCGGTGGGGTGGATGGGGAGAGTGGGTGGGATAGGTATTGTTTTTGAATTTATTAGCAGAATTTAGATGGTAGGAATTAAATTCATCAGGAAATTACTTTGTTGAATCAGCGTAATTCCAGAATGAATCAGTGGAACTCTTTTTAGGATCAGCGTCATTAGAGAGTGAATCAGCGGAATTATTTTACGATCAGCGGCATGCCAGAATGAATCAGCGGCATTCTTTTTACGATCAGCGGCATGCCAGAATGAATCAGCGGCATTCTTTTTGCGATCAGCGGCATTCTTTTTAGGAAGAGCGGAGTTCTTTTTACGATCAGCGTCATGCCATGCAGAACGAGGGTGATTATTTTGGAAAAAGGTGTTTTTGTAATCAGACGCATCGTTGATGCAGGTGAAAATAAAATTATTAAATAGAGAAGGACAATAATAATAGATATCACAGCATTTTGAAGGGATGATTGCAAATTATCGGGTGTTCGAAGCAGAAATGCAATTTCCGATTAGCTGCTTCGCAAATTTTGATGTTTTACGAACAGAGGAGTAAAAGAAATTGATTTTAAAATCTACTAATTCCTTTATTATTCAATGATATAATTTATATTATTTTAATTTTGCGCTAAATTAATTTCAAACAGGATGCTTCAGAAATTCAAATTTAAAAAAGGATTACTTTTTATTATGCCTTTCTTATTATTAATCACATGGATTTATAATGTAAAAGAAACAAATTACGCTACATTTCGAACCGTAGATCCTGAATATATTCATCTTACAAGTTCAATAAATCTTGCCGGTGGTCAATATAAATTAATTAGTATTGAAAGTCCTGCAACGAGTTTATATATTTTTGGAGCTGCTGTAGTCAGAATCACTCATTTAATAAGCGGAGGTGGCAGAAGTTTAATGGATGATTATTTATTGTTTCCTGAAAAGTATATATTTTCATTTCGAATTTCTCTCATCTTCCTGATGCTAATTTCTTTAATATGCTTAGGGCTTATTGTTTACAAATATAGCCAAAACATGTTTCAAGCGCTATTTCTGCAGGTGATTCCATTCGTTTCAATTATTATACTTGATTGTGCCACTATGGTTTGCCCCGAAAACTTTTTAGTGACCATCATGATTTGGTATGTTCTCTTTTTAGTTCTGTTGACACATAAATATATTAAGGAAAGCAGAGTGGTATTGTATTTTTCTTTTTTAGTTGGTATAGGCTTGGCAACCAAATTAACATTTGTCCCATTTCTACTACCGCCCATTTTTTTATTTTCTAAAAATAAATATCGCATCTTTTATCTGATTTTAATAAGTTTTACCACTCTAATATTGGCTTTTCCGGCTGTAATTCAATATGAAAGATTTTATTCGTGGGTTAAAGGTCTTATTTTTCACACAGGCTTATATGGAAATGGAGAAGAAAAAATTATTGATCGTCACTTATTTAAAACTCATTTTCTTACGATTGTTACTTCAGAAATCCTATTTATTGTAAGCTATATTTTTTTAATTTTAAACCTACCGGCTTATTTCATTTTCAAGAAAAAGAATAAAAAAACATTCCTTTTGTTTCTATCCATTTTTATTGTTTTCACCATTCAAATAATATTAACCTCAAAACATTTTGCACTTCGATATCTAATTCCTTCATTAATGCTCACACTTTATGTGGTTTATGAAGTGTTTTCATTTTATAAACCGCGTTTCCTTTCATTTATCACACAAAAAGCAAATTGGCTTCCTTATGGTTTAATATTAGCGGTTTTTCTATTGGGTTCTTTTAGTTTAATAAAAGAAAACAATATCTTAAGAGAACATCGTGAGTCACGTTTGGGGGCATTTAATTATATAGAAAACAACTTAAAAGATAAGGTTAAAATTATTAATCCAAATTTCTATAGTTCATCAGCAGCAAAAGAATATTCATTGCATCATGCTGCCTTATGGACAGGCATTTATAAAGATATTTATTATGGAAGGCTTAATGAATTATATCCAACAACTTATTTCTATTTTCCCTGGGATGAGCGTTATTATAAATGGAATGTCCCATCAAGGATGATAGATATTATCAAAAAATATGATGAAATATATTATTATGGGGCATTAGATGCGACCAATGCAGAGCTTGAAGATTATAACAATGAAATTAAATCGAGGTTTGATTATTACAATCAATTGGGTGGAAAAATTATTGAATATAAAACTGTGTATAAGTCAAAATATGATGTGATTTATAAACTCAAGGTTGATAGTAATTTGGTAAATAAAATGTATGATTATGAAGAAATGGCTTGCGATATGGAACGCATTTTAGCTGACAATAAATTTTTTGATACGAATTCACCTTATCAATTGAGTTATAATAATAATCGTTGCAGTACAACTTCGTTTTCAGGCAAATATTCGCAGATTCTTAATAAGAAAGCCCCCTGGGGAAGTGGTGTAAAAATAAGTAAGGTAGCACCCGGTAGTAATTATGAAGTGACTGTTTGGAAAAAATCAAATGATGATAGATGCGTGATTGTTGCCGCTGCCGACAAAGCTGAAGATTTATATATTTCATCAAATACTATAGTTCAGCAAAAAAATGGTTGGGATCAACTTAAATTAATATTTGAATCAAATAAAAAAATCGACAATAAATCAATTCAAATTTATGTATGGTATAATGGCGAAAACCAAGTATTTATTGATGATTTTAAGATTAAAGTTGGAAAAGTGAGGCAAGTAATTCCCAACTAAAAAGCAAATAGTAAAAATACGACACTTAAAACTGAGATTATTTCAACTTCTTTTTTTTGTGGTTCAAAAAGAAAATCAGCGGAATTTTCATCGTTTTAAAACAATAATTTCCATAAAACGTTCAAATATCATATTTTTATGTACCTTTGAAACTCAACTGAAGCAATTTTATGAAGTTCGGAATTTGTAATATTAGTATTATCCCTTTAAGAAAGGAAGCCCGACATCAGTCGGAAATGATTAGCCAACTGCTGTTTGGCGAGCTGTATGTTATTTTATCAGAAGAAAATGAGTGGACATTTGTGCGCACTTGTCTTGATAATTATGAAGGCTGGATTAGTAAACCACAATCGTATAGCATCACCGAAGAGAGTTTTCATAAACTCAATAATTATGATACTTCGCTGACAGCCGATTTGGTTCAACTGATAACGAACGAAACCCGCAAACAAGAAATCATCGTCACACTGGGTTGCAGTTTGCCTAATTTGATAAACAATACGTTTTATATTGAGGATGAAAAGTATACCTATCATGGTGCTGTGATGAACCGCACGCCAAAAGGTTCTGATAAGGTCAGAAAAGAAATCATCGAAAATGCTTATGTTTTTCTCAATGCTCCTTATTTATGGGGCGGACGAACGCCTTTTGGAGTTGATTGTTCGGGTTTCATTCAGATGATTTATCATTTATCGGGAGTTACTTTGCAAAGAGATGCTGCAAAACAAGCCGAACAAGGCGATTTAGTTCATTGGGTTTCGGAAGCCATTCCGGGCGATTTGGCTTTCTTCGACAATCAGGAAGGCGATATTACGCATGTGGGAATGCTTTTAAGCAATAGCCGCGTAATTCATGCTTCGGGTAAAGTTAGAATAGATGCGATAGATCATTTGGGGATTTTCAATGAAGAAGTGCGACGCTATTCGCACAAAATCAGATTAATTAAACGGATGCTATAGCTATTTTTGTGTAATCACAAAAACAGTTCTGCGGTTCTTAGCTCTGCCTTCTTCGTTTGAGTTGGATGCAATGGGTTTGGTTTTGCCATAGCCTTTATAAATTAAACGATTGGAGGCAATTCCTTGTTGGATGATAAAATCAAACACCGAACGGGCACGATTATCGGAAAGAGTTAAATTTGATTTATCATTTCCAACATCATCAGTATGTCCTTGAATTTCGGCTTTGATGTTAGGATTATCTTTTAGAAATTCGATAAAACTTTCGATGATTTCTTTCGATTTATTGTTCAATTCAAAAGAGTTGGTTTCGAAATAAATATCGTTTAATTTATAGGATGAGCCCACTTCAATAGGTTTCACTTCAAGATGGTTACTTCGTTGTGATTCGGGATCAGCGGCTGCAATAAATTTAGTTTCATAAGCAAAACCTTCTTTCTTAACAGTTAGAATATAGTCGGATTTTTGAGGAACTATGGTGATGAATTTACCTGTTTCCATATCAACCGGTATTTCGGTTATTTTTTTAGTAGAAGCGTTTTTCAACTCCACTTTTGCTTCCACCACTTCTTTGGTGGTTTCGTTTTTAACATCCCCTTTCACTATCATCACCTTTTCGGGGCGGGCTTCGTTGTATAAGTCAAAATAAAAGACATCCCAACCACCTGGTCCAGATAGTTTGTTTGAACTAAAATAGCCATATTTGCCATCGGTACTTACAAAAAAGCCTGTTTCGTCGTTCACTGTATTAATCGGATAACCAATGTTTTTAGGCTTCGACCATTTCCCTGTTGAATCGGCACGCGAATAAAAGATATCATAACCACCCAAGCCCGGATGTCCATAATGATCTACTCCATTTTCATTATAGCCTGAAGAAGAAAAATATAAAGTCTGACTATCGCTATGAATAAAAGGGGTTTTTTCATTTCCTTCTGTATTGATCGTATTCCCTAAATTGACTGGTTTTCCCCATACGCCATCAGCAGCCTTGGTGGTTTTATAGATGTCGTAACCTCCGTATCCTCCTTTGCGGTCGCTTATAAAATATATGGTGTTGCCATCGGCAGAAACAGATGGTTGAGTTTCCCATGTGTCGGGTTGATTCACATTATCTCCTATGCTCTTGATGTCGGTCCAATGATCCCCAATAAAATCGCTGTAATAAATGTCGCAATTGTAATATGATCCTCCGTTAGTGTATTTACAAACCGTATAATACAAATGCTTATTGTCGAGTGTAAGTGTGGCACCTCCTTCGTTTTGGTTTTGATTGAAAGGGTAGGGCATAGCTTCGCCTTTGCTGAAGTTGTTGCCCTCTTTGGTGCTATACATAAATATTTCTTTGTCGGAAGGGCGCCCAAACATATCGCCTTTTGATGCAGCTTGCTTGACCCTCCGTGTAAATAATGCCATTTCATCATCAGGCGAAATGATAGGCAAATATTCATCATCCTTTGTGCAAATACCCTCTACAGGCTTAGGATCGAAAGGAACAGGATTCTTATATACTTTATTGCAAAATGTAGAATAGTTGAAAATATTTTCAGCATCACTATAGTCTTTCTCTAATCTTTTTTTCTCATATTCTTTTTCAGAGGTAATTGAAGCCGAAGCCTTCATGAAAATATCCATATATTTGGCTGCTGAGTCATATTTATCGTTGTCTAAGCAAATCTTTCCTAAATAAAAGTAGGCATAAGGGTTATAATTCGGACAAAGTTCAATCACTTTCGAAAGATATTTTTCGGCTGCTTCAGGATTGAGCCTCGATTTATCAACATAAATCATCCCTAATAAATAATAGGCATCAATGAAATCAGGTTCATCTGCAACAATCTCTTTTAGCATCTTAATCGTTGCGCTATAGTTGCGCGATTTATATTCTGTAATGGCTTTAGCGTATTGTTTTTCAGCTTTTTTATTCTCAATTTTAGGGCAATCTCCTTCCTTTTCCTGAGCCTTAGCTGAGAAGGAAATTAGGAACAGAACAATAGAAAAAAAACTAAAGAATTTATGAGTTATGGGCATAAAAAGAGTAACGAATTGAAGATATAAAATTCCTGTTTTTTATGTAGCTAACAGCAAAAACATTTAAAAGTTATTAAACCTCTAAAGTTGAAAAACAATTAAGGTAACAAACACTTTAATAGAACTACTTGAAAACCTGAAGAAACACAAGCTTAAAACAACTTAGGCAACTTATCTTTAGCTTGTTTTTCGAGCTCTTTTTTAGCTTTATCGTTGGCTTCTTTTTTCAAACGGTCGGCTTCGGCTTTGGCTTTATCTTCCGTTTGTTTTTTGAGGTCTTCTCCTTGCTTCTTAAGTTTATCAGTTTCAGTTTTAACCTGGTTTTCTACTTCTTGTTTCTTTTTATTGATTTCGTCTTCAGCTTTTTTCTTCATTTCATCCACCGCATTATTCATAGCGCCTTTTAATCCGGTTTTGATGATAGGTTTAGTGGTGGTTCCTCCCACAATTACGTCTATATTAACGATATCGCCCACAGAGAAGTTACCTCCCTTTTGATTTGCCTGACTCAGCAAACTGGTCAAAGTGCTGTTGGCTTGCCCGCCAAACTCGCTACGAGGAAAAGAAAATTTTATCAGATAGTCTATTTTTTGATCTAAATCCATCGACCCTCCAATGTTGGCTTTATAGTTTTTCCAAGCCACATCAAAAGGTTTGATAAATACTTTTCCATTTAAAATTTCGAAGGAAAGATTGATTTTATTAAACTCAAGTTTCTTAAGACTATTTATTTTTAATGCATCGGCTATTGAAGAAAACACAGTAGCATTTTCAATTACAATATTGTTGGTGCTGAGTTTTCCGTTAGAAGTCAGACTGCCATATTGCAGGTTCATATATTCGTCCATTGCTGAATTAAGACTTAAATTGGCTGAGAATTTTCCTTTGGTTTTTTCAGCAATGGGAGCCAGTTTTTTAATCATATCAAATGCTTTATAGGTTTTCTGAATATCAAACCCGGCAATATCAAGCAAAAATTCAACTTTAGGTTTTACTGGATTAGTCGTACTGTATTTCCCATTAACACTGAGTTGACCGTCGAGCGTGTTCATTTGAAGCTTTTGCAGATTAATCGTTTTATCTTTAATAATGATAATACCTTTCACATTGGTCAGTTCCAGTTTATCGTATATTATTTTTCCAAAAGAAGAATTCATCGTAAAATTAATATTCCCCGGAACCTCTACAGCTTTCATTTTAGTGGTATCCACTTTAGCAGCTTGTTTGGTGTCAGCAGTACTTGATTGTGTAAACTGATTTACATCAAAGAAAGTAGAACGAGTGTCCAAATTACCTGTGATGGCTTCTTTTTTAAACAGATAACCCATATAATTCTCAAGCTTTACGGATGCAAAGAAATCGCTCTTACCCATTTTTATATCCAATGCCACCAATTGAAGGAAAGCAGGGGAGAAGTCGAGTTGTGCTTTATTGATATTCACACCATCGGGATAATCGTCGCTTTTGTAAACAAAACGCTCAATAAGCAAACTTCCAAGGGCTTTTATCTTTTCATATTGTTTTTTATCGACATAAGACATGCGTGCATCAATTGTCACATCAGCTGTAAAAATACCGTTGAGTTGTTGGTTTTTATCGAGAGGATAATAATCTTTCACCTGCGAAAGGTCGAGTTTTCCTTTAATCTTTGCATTGAGTTGAGCATCAGAAATAGGTGTGCTCACCATCAAACTTGCATCTAATGGATTTCCACCCATTTCGAGATGCATTTTCTTAACATCAATAGTGGTATTATCAGCCGATCCGCCCTTATTGGCAATATTGGCAGCTACATTTATGTTGTTAACTGCTTTTGGAAGCGATGGATATTTAAACATTGCATCCTTAATATTGAAATTAATAGAAAAAGCAGGAAGGTGCAGGCTGTCATAGCGTCCTTTTGCCATGGCATCGAGCCCGAAGGTTCCTTTGGTTTCCACTTTATCAAAGTCTTTGCTATACACAGCCGGCACCATCGACAATATGTTTTTAAATTCGGTTTGCTTTGCCGAAAACTTAATATCGAGATCGTAAGCATCTTTCAGCATTTTAACAAATCCATCTAATCCCAAAATGAGTTTATTAAACCTGAATTCATTTTCGCGAAAAGTGTATTTATCATTCTTTAAATCAGCATCAATATCGGCTTTAGCTTCAAATTCGGCTTTATTCAAATAGGTAATTCCACCATAACTCAAGCTGAGTTGCTTTACAAAAGTTTTGGTTTTTAAAACAGTTACATCAGCCGTAAAATCCCCTTTCAACGTATGTTCCATTCCTTGCAGCGAACAATATGTATGGGTAGACCTGTCGTCATAAACAATAGCTGCATCCTCAATACTCAGTTTCTTTAATGAAAGTTTAAAGGTGGAGGCTTGTTCGGGTTTCTTAGCTTCAGGGGTAGGAGCAGAGGGTTTTGTAATGTCCCAATTGGCTTTGCCATCGGCAAGTACTTTTAGCAACACCTTTGGCTTGGTGATATTTATAGATTTAATCACATATTTATCGCCCGAAATCACACTCATAAAATCAATCGATACGCCAAGTGTTTTTATGGCTGCAAGCGTATCATTCTTGAAATCATCTTTCCCAACGATGCTTAAATCGTTCAATTTCAAAGTAAAATCGGGAAAGCTACTGAACAGTGTGAAACTGAAATCAGAAAAATCAACTTTTGCATTCAAACTGCTATTGATTTCGTCTTTTACTTTTTGAATGATTTTCCCTTTGAAAACGATGGGAAGTATGATCATTGCTGCAATCAGAACCAATAAAACGATTCCGGAGATTTTAAGTGCTTTTTTCATGGTATGAAGATTATTATTTTAAACTTGCTGCAAAATTACATTATGTTTACATAATACAACAAGTATGCCTGATTTAATGTTGAAATGTTAGTGATTTTATCTCTTTTAGATTTAATTCCCAATCACTTGTGGAGTATTATTTAGCAAAGCTAACAGGTTTTGAAAATCTGGTAGGTTTTATCGTGAAACTCTGATTTATATCTTTAAATCTTTTATCGATTATCAATATTTTGAAGATTATTTAAAAGCAAAAAATCAGCAATCACCAGTTGTGCCATGGATTCCACCACAGGAACCGCACGCGGAACAATGCACACATCATGCCTTCCTTTGACGCTGAACTCTACTTTTTCGTTCCGCACATTCATGCTTTCTTGTTTCAATTTAATAGATGAAACGGGCTTGAATGCCACATTGAAAACTACATCCATTCCATTAGAAATGCCCCCTTGTATGCCCCCCGAATGGTTTGTAAGAGTTTTAAAATCATTAGTAAATGCATCATTATGCTCTGAACCTTTCATTGAAGCAGCATTAAAACCAGAACCTATTTCGAAACCCTTAACGGCAGGAATAGAAAACATTGCCGCTGCCAATTGAGCCGAAAGTTTATTGTAAATAGGCTCGCCAAGGCCAGCCGGAAGATGGCTAATCGCACAACTAACAATACCCCCAAGGCTATCACCCTGTAAAGCAGTTTTTTCTATTTCGTTTAGCATCAGTTCAGCAGTAGGAGGGTGGGGGCATCGCACCTGACTCTGATAAGTCAATCCTACATCAAGTGTTTGATAACTTTCTTTAAGCGCAATTGAGCCTATTTGTTGGCTAAATGCATTGAAATGAATCTCTTTTTCATCAAAATAATGTAAAAGAATTGCAGCCGCCACAACTCTAACAGCTGTTTCGCGCGCCGAAGCTCTTCCACCGCCACGTGGGTCGCGGATACCATATTTGGTTTGATAGGTATAGTCGGCATGCGAAGGACGGTAAATTTCTGTCAAATCCGTATAATCTTCTGCTTTGGTGTTTTTATTCCTGATAATAAAAGCGATAGGAGTTCCCAGCGTTTTCCCATTGTATATTCCCGACAAGAACTCCACTGCATCCGTTTCGATACGTTGGGTGCCCCCAGCCACATTGGCAGGACTTCTTAACGAAAGACGATAGCGAATATAATCCATATCCACAAGCAGATTTGGCGGACATCCATCCAGCACGCCCCCGATTGCCTCAGCGTGCGACTCCCCAAAAGTGGTGAGACTAAGTATTTTTCCAAAAGTATTGAATGACATGGATACAAAAGTAAAGGAAATATTTTTCATGCAAGCATTATCTTTACTTTTATTTGATTTTTTATGATTTTTAGGTTAGAAGGGCTTTAGGCGTTTAGACTGTTAGTCTTTTCGGGAATAGACCAAATCTTATATTTAAGCTTAAAAGAGATTTTGCATGAAACTGCCATTTTGGCAGAAGCTGAAGTTCATGTCTATGAAATATGGAATTTTTGGCATAATCTGGAGTTACGTAACAGCAGGAAAATTTATTTTGCGACCATAAGGATGTTACGGAACAGCGGGAAAATAAGTTTTTGAGCTATTCCGGTGTTACGGAACAGCGGGAAAATAAGTTTTAATGCTGTTCTGATGTTACGGAACAGCGGGAAAATAAGTTTTAATGCTATTCTGATGTTACGGAACAGCGGGAAAATAAATTCTTGAGCTATTCCGTAACATCTTTATAGTCGTAAAACTTTATGGGACGCCAATCCGTAATTACGTATTTTTAGTGAAACTTAATGGAAATACATGTAATGAGACACATGTACACGGTAAATTTATTTTCCTCCTCTTCATTAATTCAGCATTATCTAAAAGTAAAAATTTAATGAGAATCAATTATCAGGAATTATTTGGGAAATACATTTGATTTATGATTTAGATTTGGAAGAAAATGAAGATATCTTCTTATTAATTACCTTATCAGCACATTAGCACATTAACACATCATCTCCTGCATAGTCTTTCAATCAACTCACTATGCTGAGGATAAGTTGCAATCAATTGAGATTTTTCAGCTAATTGGAAATCTTCAAAATCGAAACCCGGACTCACCGTGCAACCCAACAGAGTAAAGTCGGTGCTATTGTCCAATTCGGCAGCAAACCAACATCCAAATGGCACAGTATATTGTAAGTGATGGTTTGGTTTTATTTCGTTACTAATATACCGCATTTCTAATTTTCCTTCGGCATCAATTATGTAAAGCCTAAGGGGCGAACCGGCATAAAAATGCCAGGTTTCGTCGGAGTGTATTCGGTGAAAAGCAGAAAAGTCGTTTTTCTCTAACAAATAATAAATTGATGTTGAGAAATTGCGATTACTGTTAAAGCGGGCAGGCAATGCATCTTGGTTTATCAATTCTTTAGCGCGATAAACTTCTTTAAAATATCCTCCTTCGGGATGTTTCTGTAGTTGAAGATGCTCAATCCAATCGTTTGCGGTTTTCATAAATATGTTGGATGAAATAAAAAAACCGCTTATCAGCGGTTCGTTTTTGTTATTTTATGTTGAGTTTCTTTTTAACAAGACTCATAAGATCTTCGCCATCTGAATATAAAAAAACACCTGATCCTGTATCGAAAACATAAGAAAATCCATTTTCTTTTGCCACTTCTTCAATTGCTTTTTTCGCTTTATTAATAATAGGAGACAGCAATTCATTTTCTTTTTCGCTTAATGATTTTTGAGCAGAAGCTTTAAAATCTTCAATACGACCCTGAAGGTCTTGTAATTCTTTGGTTTTTGTCTTCTGAATTAGTTCCGACATGGTAGCCTGATTGTCAGTAAAATCTTTATACTTAGTGTCGAACTCATTTTTCATAGTACTCAGGGTAGTTTCCAAGGTTTTGCCATAGTCCTGATATTTGGCTAAAGCAGAATCTCTGCCAGGCATTAATTTTAAAAGTTCGTTAGAATCAATATGACCTAATTTCCCTTTTGTTTGGGCAAAAATTGTTGTCGTTGAAACAACAAGCAGCATAATTGCAATGAATTGAATAGCTTTTTTCATGTTTTTAAATTTATTTTGATTTTAATTTAGGGCGCAAAGGTATAATAAATTGCTAAAATTAGGTGTTAATAAGTCATAATTATTTCCTGATAACCTTCTTAGTATCTTCGTCACCACCACCTGAGGGCTTCTCATTTGAATCTTTTGAGTTAGTTTTGATAATACTTTTGCTGTCTTTTTTAGAGCTGGGAGTATATCCTAAACGGGTGAGAATATCATCACTAATATCCAATTTCGTATCAGCATATAAAATAGATAAACTACCGGCGCGGTCAAAAATAAAAGCATAGTTCTTAGAAGTAGCCATTTCTTCAATTGCATTATAAACCTTATCTTGAATGGGTTTTATAAGTTCGGCACGTTTCTTGGCTAAATCACCACCACTTCCAAATCTTTTTTTCTGCAAATCTTTAGCTTCTTTTTCAGCCTTTACAATTTCGTCTTCGCGTTTCTTTTTCATTTCTTCTGGCAATAAAGTCGATTCAGATTGAAATGATTTGTACATTTTATCAATTTCGCCAAATTTCTTTTCAATTTCTTTTTGCCAAAGAATAGAAGTTTTGTCTAAGTCATCCTGAGCATCTTTATATTCAGGGATGTTTGAAAGGATATAATCGGTATCAACATAAGCATATTTCTGAGCAAAAGAGCTGATGCTTAATAACAAAGTTCCTACTAAAATTAAAAGTGTTTTTTTCATGATTTATTTCTTTTGAATTGAGTTATGATTAATATTATTTCGGTTTAACAAAAAACATACCAGTATTATAAAAGGTATTAGGTAAACATATTTTCATCAAGGGAAGCCCCGGATAATTTCGCTTTTGGAATTTGGAATTTGAGACTTGGGTCTTATTCATGACTTAGTCGATAGACTGGTTAATAGAAAAGTGGAATTGACCTTTATTTGCCGCAGGTGTATTTGGAACTTCATCAAATCCATAGCCCCAGTCCAATCCAAGTAGTCCAAACATTGGTAAAAATACCCTGACTCCTAAACCGGCTGATTTATATACATTAAAAGGATTAAATTCTTTAAATGTAAGCCAGGTATTTCCTGCTTCAAAAAATCCTAATAAGTAAATGGTTGCACTTGGATTTAAAGAAACCGGATATCTAACTTCGAGTGTATATTTGTTATAGATCGACCCGCCAATATATCCACTCTTTCCCATCGGAGTGAGCGAATTGTTGCTATAACCTCTAAGTCCAACTAATTCTCTTCCGTCAAGCGCAAAACCGGACAATCCATCACCTCCTAAATAATATCTCTCAAATGGAGCCATTCCGATTTTAGAATTATAATAACCCAGAAAACCGAATTTAGCTCTGGTATTTATAACCAGGTCGCCAATAATATTTTGAAACCAGGAAGTTTTGACAGACCATTTATGATACTCTATCCATTGATATTTTTGTTGAGCTGTAGCAGTACTCCAATCAGTTGTGCTGAATAATGAATATGGAGGCGTAAATTGAACACCTACGCTCACTTCCGAACCTGAACGTGGGAAAATAGGTTGATCAATTGAATTTCGCGTTAATCCAATATTATAATTCAAATTATTTGAAGTACCATTGCTAAAAAGGAACACACTTCCATAATTACTTAAATTATAATTCTGATAGGTTATTCCCTGTGAAAGAATAAAGAAATCATCGGGCCATTTAACACGCTTACTTAGTCCAATTGAAGAACCAAATATTTTAATGAAAGTCGATGACGAAGAAGCCTGAATTGAGTAATAAGCCGAAACACTAAAAGCAATAGGTTTCCGTCCGCCAAGCCAGGGTTCTGTAAATGAGGCACTATATGATTGATAATATTGACCATTTGATTGTGCACGAATTGAGAACTTTTGACCATCACCTGAAGGTAAAGGACGCCAGGCTCCTTTTTTAAAGAAATTTTTGGTAGAAAAGTTATTAAAAGATAGCCCTAAAGTACCAACAATCATGCCCGAACCCCAACCCCCTGAAAGTTCAATTTGATCGGAAGAAGTTTCCTCAACAGTGTACTCAATATCAACGGTTCCGTCAACAGGATTGGGTTTAGGTTGAACACCAAGTTTTTCAGCATTAAAATATTTCAGCTGAGCTAATTCTCTTTGTGTTCTGATTACATCAGCACGACTAAAAAGCTCACCCGGTACAGTCCTGATTTCTCTAATAATAACTTTATCGTTTGTTTTTGTGTTCCCAGAGACAGTAACTTTATTAATCCTTGCTTGTTTCCCTTCAATGATCCGGATTTCAATATCAATAGAATCCTTTTCAACCAAGACTTCAACCGGATTTGCCTGGAAAAATAAATATCCATCATCCATATATAGCGAACTAATATCAGCTCCATTAGGGTTATAAGTCAAACGCGAGTCGAGCACACTTTGGTCATAGATATCTCCTTTATTTATATTTAATATTGTATTAAGCTGTTCTGATGAATATTTTGTATTCCCAACCCATTTGATATCGCGGAAATAATATTTATTTCCTTCATACAAATACACATCAACATTAACCGAACGATTGTCGAATTTATAAACAGAATCTTTTAAAATTAGTGCATCGCGAAAACCATTTTCATTGTATTTTTCAATCAAATTTCCCTTATCCTTATCAAAATCAGCTTTGATGAATTTCGAAGATTTAAATATTCTAAATTTGAATCTGTCGTTAACATAGGTGGATAAAGCATCTCCAATTTCAAAATCGGGTTTAAAAAGATTTTTGAGGATATAGACCGACATGGTATCAATTTCTTCAAAAGGCATGAGCTTACTACGTTCCTTTGTTTCCTTAAAGGCGGTAAGTAATTTTTTATTAAGTAAAGCGCTGTTACCATAAAAATTAATTTTATGAATCCGAACTTTACTCATCTTATCAATTGTAAATGATAAAGAAATACTATTTGAAGAAGCTGTATCTTTTTCTTGTTTAGCAATCACTTGAACATTCAGGAATCCTTTGTCGATAAAAAAGTCTTTAATAGCGTTTACCGAGCGTTGCACAACGTTTTCAGTAACGACATCACCACGCACTAATTTTAGTTTTTCTCTAACATCATCGGCTTCACCTTTACGAATTCCCTGAAGCAAATATTTCGATAAGCGGGGTCTTTCTTTAAAGCTTAGTTTTAAAAAAATCAAATCACCCTGCACTTTAGTAGCTGAAATGCTTATGTCATCAAATAATCCTTGCTCCCAAAGCTTATCAATGGCTCTAGTGATTTTATCGCCAGGAATTTTAATTTTATCCCCAACTTTTAATCCTGAAAGCAAAATCAGAGCATTGTTGTCAAGATATTGAACTCCTGCAATTGTAATCCCTCCAATTTCATATTCTTTTGGGCTCGAAAAATCAAAATCTTTTCCTTCGTCTCCCAACAAAATCTGTGCGTGAAGTTGAAAAAAAGAGAATAGAAAAAAGATGAGTAGAAATATGAGCTTTTTTGAGTTATTCATCAATTGTTTGTTATTTAATTTGTTCACTGGTTAATCCAAAGCGTCTTTCGCGATGTTTGTAGTCTTCAATGGCTTCTAAGAAATCTTCTTTTCCGAAGTCTGGCCAAAGTTTAGGAGTAAAATATAATTCGGAGTATGAAATTTGCCACATCAGAAAATTACTAATTCGGTATTCTCCACTGGTTCTGATCAGTAATTCAGGATCTGGGATAGAGTTTGTAGTAAGAAATGAAGTAATTGTATCTTCATTAATTTCGTTAGCCTTTAAATTTCCTTTTTGAACTTCAATGGCAATTTTACGACAAGCTTCCGTGATTTCCCAACGTGAACTATAGCTTAATGCCAATACCAAAGTCATGCGTGTGTTTTGGCTCGTTTGCTCAATAGCTTCGGCTAATTGTTTTTTGCAATTTTTCTCTAAACTTTCGATGTCGCCAATTGCCCTAAGCTGAATATTGTTTTTCATCAAGGTAGGCAATTCGGCATGAATCGATTTTACTAAAAGACTCATTAATGTATCAACTTCCCATTTAGGGCGTTTCCAGTTTTCGGTTGAAAAAGCAAAAAGTGTGATATATTTAATCCCGATTTCAGCGGCAATTTCTACAGTTTCTCTCACCGCTTTAACACCATGTTCGTGTCCAAACGTACGAAGTTTGCCACGTTTCTTTGCCCATCTGCCATTCCCATCCATAATGATAGCAACATGTTGTGGTAAGTCTTGACCTGTGTTATTTTGTATCGGGCTCATTATAAAGTTAAGAAAGCAAAATTAAATGTTTTTTTCAATAAGAAATTGTTGTGATAGTTAAATTATGTTATTTAGCTTGGTTTTACTTACTGAATGCAGGGCAAACTACCTCTTTATTGCCCAAATGAAAAGAAAGGGTAAGACCATAAAAGTTATACCAGTCATTATTCGAAGAGTTGCCCCTTTGAGCACCCTCAACATGTTTAACTTCAGAACGGTCGGCAAGAATTCGGGCAATGCTAACATACGAATCGTGAATTTGATTGAATGAATTTGGGTTGACATATGTGGTGCTAACATCATCAATATAATCGGTGAAGGTTTTTCGCATACCCCATTCCAATCCTAAGCAAACTGCTTTAAAAAGACCTATTTTAATTCCAATACCAAAGGGAACACTCACGCTTGTTAATGCATAAAGACTTTTTCCTGTGGCAGTCTGACCTTCGGTGCCTAAGGGTTGCAATTCATACCATTTGCCTTCATATTGAGCTTGTGGATTAAAATTAAAAATCCCTAGACCGGCGAAAATGTAAGGTGAAAACATGTACCTTTCACTTTTAGTATAAAACTGTAAGAAATTTAGTTCAGTAAGTACTGAAAATTCAGTTATTGGCGATTTAAAACTCAGATTTCGAGGGTTATTTTTGTTATCCAAAGCATCACTACCCTCTACAGAGCCAAACAAAGCATTCACTCTGAGTGCCCATCGGGGATTCATATTATAACGATAAATAATTCCCACTGCAGGTTTCGATTGAGCAAAATGGCCTGATGGATTCAAGTCGCCAAGATAATATGAACCTCCTGCAAAAACACCTAATTCATGTCGTTGAGCATAAGCTGACGACATAAAAAGAAGTAAAAAGAGTATGCTATATGTAAACTTATTCATTTGGTTATTATTAACGGGAAGGGATTAATAATATTGCAAAAGTATAAAAAAAATCAAACAAAGGAAGGAGTACAAGAAACCAGTGAATATCTGATATGTGATTTCCTCATGTTTAACACTCATTTAAACCCTGATGAAAACTAATTTTATATTGAAACTGACGATAAAAATCTTCTGGAAATCGATATCAAAAAATACTTTGTTTTTGTTACAAAAGGTGGTTTTGTGGGATAGAATACTATATGCCGAGATAAATCTTTCCAATGTTTAATTCAAATTGATCAGGCTTTTTTCGAATAACTCTAACTGATCATCATTAAAATCAAGGTGAGTTACAAAGCGGACGAGATTTTTCCCAAAGGAAACGCAGAAAATATTGCTTTTAGCAAAGTTTGCTACGAAATCTTTTGCTTTATTGCTGTCAGCTAATTCAACGATAACGATATTGGTTTCAATAGGATAAATGTTTTTAACAAATTCCTTTCTCGAAAGTAAATTTCCGATAGTTTTGGCTCTATGGTGGTCGTCTTTTAATCTTTCGATGTGATTGTCTAGCGCATAAATGCCTGCTGCAGCAAGGTATCCTGCTTGTCGCCAACCTCCACCCATTACTTTTCTGAAGCGCTTTGCTTGTTGTATTATTTCCTTAGTTCCTAAAAGCAAAGAACCAATAGGGCAACCCAATCCTTTGGATAAACAAATTGAAATAGTATCGAATAATCTACCATATAATGTAGGATTCTCATTAGTTTCAATAAGAGCATTAAAAAGTCGGGCTCCATCAAGATGGAGTTTTAAGTTATGTTTTTTGCAAACCTCCTTTATCTTAATAATTTCATCAATATTATAAATGCATCCACCACCTTTGTTTACAGTGTTTTCCAACGAAACTAATTTGCTCAGTGGTTGATGAATATCGTTGACATTATTTATAGCTCCTTCTACCTGTGCGGAGGTAATCCTGCCCCTGTCGCCAATTAGAGTTTTTACTGACGAAAAAGAATTTAGGGCAATTCCTCCACCTTCATATTGGTAAATATGTGAAATCTCATCACAAATCACTTCGCTTCCCGGAGAGCAATGTACCCTGATGGCTAATTGGTTTGTCATTGTACCTGAAGTGCAAAATAAAGCTGCTTCCATTCCAAACATATCGGCAATTTTGCTTTCCAGTGCTTTTACTGTAGGGTCATCATCAAAAAAGTCATCTCCCACTTCGGCGCTCATCATGGCTTTAAGCATTTGAGGAGTAGGTTTGCAGACAGTATCACTTCTAAGATCTATTCTTGTTTTTTCCATTTTAAAAAAATATTTATACTAAATTCAAATTCTAAATCCTGTGGTTTTCGCCCAAAAGATTTTAAGTTTTAATTCCTATTATCAAAGCCCCATTTTAGTTTATCGCGAAGCGTACTGAAAAAATCTTTATCCACCATTCGAATTAATGAAACTTTAAAAGGAGCTTTCTTTATTGTTAGTTCCACGCTTTCCATAATGTTTTCGTTGCGCGAATCGAGGCTTACATAAAAGTCTTTATCTCTTCCTTCAACCGCAATTTTTATTACATCCGTATCGGGGATTACAATGGGGCGAACCGTCATGTTGTGAGACGCTATCGGAGTGAGAATAAAATTTTCTGATTGGGGTGTGATGATGGGGCCACCGCAACTCAGCGAATAGGCTGAAGAACCTGTTGGGGTGGCAATTATTAGGCCATCTGCCCAATAGGTGTTCAAATAAACATCATTCAGATAGGTTTTTATCTTGATAAGAGAAAAAGGGTCTTTTTTATAAATAACCACATCGTTAAGGGCAAAATTCAGTTCCCCAAAATAGTTATTTTGAGTGCTTAAATTTAATAGCGTTCTTTCTTCAATATAATAATTCCCTTTGAGTATATTGTTTATGGCTTCATCAATTTCTTCTTTTGGTATGCTCGATAAAAATCCAAGTCGCCCCATGTTAATCCCTATTATTGGGATGTTTGAATTGCGCACCATAGTTACAGAATCGAGCAAAGTGCCATCGCCCCCTATCGAAAACAAGAAATTACATCCTTTTATTTCTTCAGCATAATTATATAAGCCAAAAGATTTCGAAAATTTAATTTTCTGAACGATGGTTTTGTAAAAGGGTTCGTAAATGAGGGTTTCGAAGCCCGAATTTTCGAGTTTTGTAAGGAATTGTTGAAAATAAAAAATGCTATCATTGCCAATAGACTTGCCGTAGAATGCTGCTTTCATTATAAAGGTGAATTAAGATGGATGAAAAAACCCATTTCGTTTTTTCTGTTCAAAGATACTTCAAATCGGAATACCTTATCATAATATGTGACAAAATCTATTCCAGCCCCCGAGGCAAATAACCAGGAATTGTTGAGGGGATTGGATAAATCGGTGGTTTTATTATATATATAAGAGTAGTTTGAAAATACATTAAAGTAAAAAGCATAGTGTATTTTACTGAATTTTTCCCACGGAATGAAGCCAAATTGGAAGACATGTGGCTTTAAAATGGTTATTTTGATGTTGCTCCGTAGCGATAAGCTGAAATTGCAGGGGATAAGGTAATATTCGTAGCCACTAAGTTCATCGGCTTCGGTTCCGACTGAATGTTTCAAATAGAAAGGCTGTCGGCTGCCCATATTGTACAATCCCTTCCCCGAAAATTGATAATAAAACCCATCGAAAAGGTGAAGAAAACGACGATAGGATGAATGCACAAATCCATAATCGATATTATCATTGGTGATGCCAAATCCGTTTTGCTGAAATTCCAAATCAAAGTAATGCCCCCGTAAGGGATAAGATTTATTGTCGCGAAGGTCGTTTTTGAATTTGTAATAAAGGGTGAAATAATGATTTGAATTCATCTTATTGCCTGTGAATTCGGGATTAATAGCGGATAAAGTGTCGGCAAACTGGTCGGTTTGGTAAGATAGTTTTATATAATGAGTGTTATAAATATTTTTTCTGAATTGCCATCCGACTCCAATCATAGACGTTTTCCGTAAAACCTGATTATAGGTTTTGATATACTGCCTTTTGTTTTCCTGAAGTTGAACCATCATCTGATGATTTTGAAAGTAGAGGGCTTCAAACGACATCCCCGTTGTGAGTTTCGGGTTTATAAAAGGGATAGCATAGGAAATGCCCAATTGTTCGTCGAAACCCAATCCGAAGCTAATTTTGAGCAATTCGTTTCGCCCACGGAAGTTTTCTTTCGAAAGCCAGATGCCGTAATTTATTCGTGAGAAATCGGTGGTTCGGAGCCAGGTGTTGAGGTTTTGCCCTGGGATATCCAATATCATTTGGGGCCAGAGGTACCATCGTTCGACCACCTGCACTTTTAGACTGAGCATTTTATCTTTAAGCGTATAATCAATAGTTAAGAAATTGAATAAAGATAAATTAAGCAAATTCTCCCTTGATTTCGTAAGTAAGCTGTTCAATTCCGACTCGCTGATGCTGTCGCCTACATTGAAAAGGATTTCCCTTTGCAGCACGAAGGCTTTTGTTTTACGATTGCCCTGAAATTCAATTTTGCTCACGACATAATGAGTCTGGCTTTCTTTTTGAACATTCTGTCCCGGTAGAAAATGAGTATGGCAGATCAGAAAAAGCAGCAAGAGTTTTCTACTCATTCAAGCCGAAATTTACTTCGAAAAATAGCATTTGGGGGCTTAACACTTTCAGATGTTTAGGTAGTTCATCAGCGAATCGTAACGCTCTTTCAGGTAATCCGTATCTTCCTCCGAAGCGTAGGATGCCGTAATTTGATAATTGTAGCGATTGAAGGTCTGCAACACCGCTCCCAACTCGTTGCGATTGAGTTTTAGGGTGACCTCAATTTTAGTGGAGTCGGAGTGGGAAGTAAAAAACAGGGAAAGTATTTTCAAATCGTTCGACTCGACAATATTGGAGATTTCCGTTAAATTATAGTCGTTTTGGTTGATTTCGAGAATTATCACCCCACCTTTTTGGTCGGCAGAAGTGAGGAGGGCAAATGCGTCGAGACATTTTGTTAGGGTTATCGAGCCCAAATAATTGTTTTTATCGTCCACAACGGGCAGCAAGCTCAACTGATGTTGGTGCATGATGGCAATGATGTCGAATATATGCTGATCATGGGTGATGCAAATGTTTTTATTCTTCAAATTAATGCCACCAATGCTCTCTTCAAAGGCATTGGCTTCATAAATGTCGCTTTCGGAAACCAAACCCAGGAGCTCCATTTCGTTGATAATGGGCAAATGGGAGACTTTCAGGTCGTCCATGAAGCTGAGCGCGGCATTTCCGGTGTCGGAGGTTTTCAGCGTCAGCATCTCTTCGGTAATTAAATCAATTGCTTGCATGTCGATTCGTGTATTTGGGAATTCAAAATAAGAAGTATCAAAAGTAGAAAATTATTGAGAATTGTGCGATATTTTTATGAAAATTTATTATTCATTGAATCAACTGAAAGGCTTATTAGAGAAAGAGAGTTATCGGGAGATGTGGATTTCTATTGAGGGAAAGGGTAAGGCTGAAATTCATATATGTGCAAGAATAACAGGCTTTTGGAAGAAAAATAGGCAGGTGCGGGAAAAAAAGTCGCACGTGCGGGAAACTTTCCCGCATGTGCGGCAACGAAATCCGCACGTGCGGCAACGGATCCCTCACGTGCTGGAAAAAATCCTTCACGTGAAAGATTCGTTCCCGCATCTGCTGCTTTTTTTCCGGCACGTGCTACTTTTTTTCCGGCACGTGCTACTTTTTTTCCATCACCTGCGGGATTGAATAATTCATCTGTAGAAAACTTTCCCGCACGTGCAGGAAAATTTCCTGCAACCCCATTTTTAATAATTTCAGGCAAGAAAAAGCATAAATGAAACCCTCCCAAAAATGCCGCAAGTACTGAAAAATCTCCGCCACATCATCCCTAAATTGATTGAATATTATGAATTAGTTCAGTAACATAATCTGCGAATCAGTGGCTTCCTAATATTTTACATTAATCCCTCATCTGCAAAACTCAGATACTTTTCTTCGCCCATAATAATATGGTCTAAAACCGGCAATTCGAGCAACTTGCCCGCTTCGGTAAGCTTACGGGTGAGCTGAATGTCGGCTTCGCTGGGCTTCAAATTGCCCGAAGGATGGTTGTGCGAAAGGATGATATACGACGCATTGTTTTCCAAAGCAAGTTTAAAAAGTTTCTTTGGGTCGACCACGGTTCCCGACACGCCCCCGTCGCTTACCTGGAATTTTCCAATCACTTTATTGGAACGATTGAGCAGTATCACCCAAAACTCTTCGTACTGCAAATCAGATAAAACCGATTGAATTATTTCGAAAGCATCACGACTGGTAGTTATTTTGGGTTTCTCCAAAGCTTCCGATTCGCGGCGGCGCTTGCCAAGTTCAAGAGCAGCCACTATCGAAATAGCTTTCGCTTCGCCAATTCCTTTAAAAGATTGCAACTCATTTAAACTCAATTTCGAAAGGGAAACCAAATTGTTTTGGGTAGAATTGAGTATACGTTTCGATAAATCGACTGCACTTTCATTTTTGTTTCCCGAACCAATCAAGATGGCAATGAGTTCGGCGTCGCTAAGGGCAGCTTTCCCTTTTAAGATTAATTTTTCGCGTGGGCGGTCGTCTTCTGCCCAAAATTTAATGCTGATGCTGTTGTTTTCGTTTTCCATAAACTGAAGTCTAAAAATTCAGTGTAAATTTACATAAAATATTTTATTTTGAATTTTGAAAGAAGAAAAACGGCTGAAAACGTCCTGAATGTTTTTTCAGAAGTAAAAAAACAAAGAAGCTTTATATCGATTTTCCCTTTCTATTGTAAGGCTTATCTTAATTCAATAGGCATCAAGTTGTCAAAGTTTTCTATTCGATTTCTATTCTTATTTCACCGAGTTTCATATTAAATTAAAGCTAATTATGATGAAAAAACACGATAATTTTATAATCCGATTGCATTTTATTCAATTTTCTTTATTTTTGCCCTTTATTTATAACAGTAAATAATATGAAATCTATGTAATGAAGTTCGACCAAAACATCAAACTTCTGGATCTGTCAAAATTTAAATTTAATTAATCTTATTACCTTTATGGAAAACAAACAAGAAAACGAACAACTCCCTGAAGAAAAAAACATTAACCCTCAGGAAGTGAGTTCAACAGAAATGCTACACGATGCTGAAACTATTTCAGAAGTAATCATCGAAAACCCCGAAACTCAAACCCAAACACCAATTGATGAGAGTGTGCAAGAAGTTGCAACTCCCGAAAATGTTTCAACAGAAATTGCTGTTGAAGAAGTAAAACCTGAAGTAATTGAAGAAATTGCCCCACAGGAAGTAGAGATGGAACCAACCATCGAAATGATTGAACCACCCATGGAAACCCCACAAGAAATTGTTGAACCGGTAGCTGAACCAGTGCTTGATGAAGTACCACAAGAAGCTGAAGTTGTGACAGAAGTTGCTATGGAAGAACCTATTGAAGCCCCAGTCGAAATGATTGAAACAACAGTAGAAACTCTGCAAGAAGTGGTGGAGACAGTGGCTGAAGAAGTCATTGAAGTTGTACTACCTCAAGCTGAAGTAGTTGCAGAAGTTGCTATGGAAGAAACAGTTGAAGCTCCTCAAACGGTTGTGGAAACAGTAGTTGCTGAAGAAAAACCACAAATTAATGAACCAATAATTACTGCAGAAACTTCGAAACAGGCAATTGAAATGCTGGAAGAAATCAACAGCATTCAGGAAGAAGCTTTGGAAGAAGAATTAGATGAGGAATTGAAAGATGAATCTTCCGAAGAAGATTTAAGCACCCTTTCGAGAGAGCATTTGGTGGAGTTGTTGGAAAATATTGTTAAAACAGAGGATATCAATTCTGTGAAAAACAAAGTGGCTTTAATAAAAGTAGCTTTCCTTAAAATTAATAAAGAAGAAAAAACCCAAAAATATAATACCTTTATTTCCGAAGGTGGTAATAAAGATGACTTTGATAAGACTGAAGATGTTTTAGACGACCGTTTTCAGGCAGCTTTTAATGTATATAAAGACAAAAAAGCAGTTTTTAATGATAGTCAGGAAAAAGTTAAGGTTAAAAATCTTGAAGCAAAAAACCTGATTCTTGATCAACTTAAAGTGCTAATTGATTCAGAAGAAACTTTGAAGAAAACCTATGATGAGTTTACAATTCTTCAAGAAAAATGGAAAGAAATTGGGATGGTGCCTCAGGCAGATGTCACTAATCTATGGCATACCTATCATTATTTGGTCGAAAAATTCTTTGATAAAATAAAAATCAATAAAGAATTAAAAGATCTTGACCTTAAGAAGAATTTGGAACAAAAAATGATTCTATGTGAAAAAACAGAAGAATTATTAATTGAACCATCAGCAATTAAAGCTTTTCAGTTGCTTCAGAAATATCATGAAGAGTGGAAAGAAATTGGACCGGTTCCTACTGACAAAAAAGATGAAATTTGGGAGCGTTTTAAAACCGCTACTGATAAAATCAACAAAGATCGTCAGGAGTTTTATGACAAACAACATGCTGAACAAGAAAATAACTATTTAGCTAAAGTTGCTCTTTGTGAAAAAATTGAGTCTATGATTACTTCTGAGAGTACAAGCCTAAACCAATGGCAAGCTCAGAATAATGAAGTTAATGATCTAATTAAAATATGGAAAAGTTTAGGAGCTGCTCCTAAGAAACTAAACAACGAAATTTGGGAACGTTTCCGCAATTCGCTCGAAACATTTTTCTCTTCAAAAAAAGACTATTTCGGGAAAATTAAAGAAGAACAAGTAAATAATTATAATATGAAACTTGATCTTTGTGTACAAGCCGAAGCTGTTAAAACCAGTCAGGATTGGCGTAATACAACTGAGCAGTTGATTCGCTTGCAAAACGAATGGAAGAAGATAGGTCCGGTTCCACGTCGTCATGCAGATGTAATTTGGAAACGTTTCAGAGGAGCTTGTGATGAGTTCTTTAGCACAAAAGCTGATTTCTTTAAAAATATCAAGCAACATGAAGATGAAAATCTTAAGAAAAAATTGGAGTTAATTCAGAAGATTGAAGAGTTCCAGTTTGGAAGCGATAAGAGTGAAAATCTAAATATATTAAAGGATTTCCAACGCGAATGGTCTGATATCGGTCATGTTCCTATGAGCGAAAAAGATAATATTCATTTGAAATTTCGTACAGCCATTAACAAGCAGTTGGATAATCTTAAAATTAGTTCTCAAGAGATTAAATCGCAGGAATATAGAAATCGTTTTGATGATATGAAGAACAGTCCGAGTGGCAAGTCAGATATCTCTCGTGAGAAGACGACACTGGCGCTTAAAATTCAAAAATTAAAAGATGATATAAACCTTTGGGAAAACAATATTGGATTTTTAGCTTCTTCAAAAAAGGCAGACTTACTCAAAGAAGAATTTTTAAATAAAATTCAGAAATCGAAAGAGGAAGTTACATTTTTAGAAGTGAAACTGAAATATTTGAAAAACAATCCTGAATAATTTAGTCTTAAATAATTATAAAAAGAGCAGCTTAATAAGTTGCTCTTTCTTTTTTTTTATAAGTGTTTATGTTTTTATTTCCTCCTTGGAAGTATACCTAAACCCAATTGCCTGGCAATGTATTTGCCAATATCAGTATTATCCACAACACCGGTTAAACGATCGTTTGTAGGATGATACATGCCTAAAAAAACATCTTCTCCTGTATGCCCATGAGTGGTCCATCCTATATAGGATTCCCAACTGAGTTTAACAGTTAGAAGATTCTTGACTTCATTTAAACAGGAATCTTTTTTTGCAATATTATTCTTCCCGAATGATATGGTTTTAAATACATTTTGGGCTTCATCCTGAGATAAATTCACATAATATTCTTTTTGAATAAATGAAGTCATTGTTGGAATTGAAACAGACATTTCAGACTTTAAGTCGATGGTATTCCATAAATTCTCAACAACCCAAACAACCGAATGTTTTGCTGCTTTCAGGGGAGCGATAATCTTATCTTTTATATTCAGTTCATCATAAAAACTATTACTTTTTGTATTTCCAATAGAAATTCCCCCATTGCCATGGTCAGGGCAAACAATTACTACGGTGTTTTTATTGCTCTTCGCATATTTTAAACAAACACCTACTGCTTTATCGAAAGCAATAAAATCAGTAACCGCAGCTTTAGGGTCGTTTGAATGTGCCGCCCAATCAATTTGACTACCTTCAACCATCATGAAAAATCCTTTTGGGTTTTTCGAAAGAATGTCAATCGCTTTTTGAGTCATTTCTGATAATGAAGGTTCTTTTGTGCTATCCCTGTCACAATCGAAAGACATAAATCTATTGCTGTTTTGCCAGTTATTAAACAGTCCCCAAACAGGTTTCGAACGAAAAGATTGAGTGCTGAGTGATTTGAAATTGTTGTAATTTGAAATGAAAGTGAACTTAGCAGTATCTTTCAAGCGAGATTCTAATTTACTGTCAATAATGTTCCTGTAACCGCCGGTAAAGACCACATCAGGCGAATTGTTGATAAACTGATGACTTAATGTGTCATAAGCTTCTCTATTATAATAATGGCAAACAAAATCGGCAGGAGTAGCATGTGGAA
>JBAWXL010000004.1:0-47118 GCA_037144095.1 Bacteroidota bacterium | reverse complement strand
ACTCTGGCAATGGTGAATTAATAGGTGTACAAAACAGAGAACGATTTTATCAACCTGATCCGTATGGAATGTTATTTATTCCGATGGGAAGTTACACAATGGGTGCAGGAGATCAAGATGTTCCTTATGCGCATGTGCAACAGTCAAAATCAGTTTCTGTTCAGGCTTTTTTTATGGATGAAACAGAAATTACTAATAATGAATACAGACAATTTGTACATTGGGTGAGAGATTCTATTGCCCATTTATTATTAGGGAATGCAGGGATGGAAAAACATTTAATCCAGGAAGATGAAAATGGCGAACAAATTAATCCTCCTTTTATTAATTGGAAAGAAAGAATTCGTTGGGGTGAAAAAGAAACCGAAGAAGCTATACAAGAAATGTATTTGCCGGAGCATGAACGGTTTTATCGCTTAAAGGAAATTGATTCTAGAAAGCTAAATTTCGCTTATTACTGGATTGATAAAAGAGCCGCTGCATTAAAAGATTTTAAATCAGAAGGTGCTGCAAATGCATCTAGTTTTTCGAATCGTCCAAAAGGGTTAAAAGATCGCTCAGTATTCATCAGGAAAGAAGTAATTAATGTTTACCCTGATACTCTAGCTTGGATACATGACTTTACATATTCTTTTAATGAACCTATGGAAGATAATTATTTTTGGCATCCTGCTTATGACAATTATCCTGTTGTTGGAGTTAGTTGGAAACAGGCTCGTGCTTTTTGCATTTGGAGAACACAATTAATGAATTGGTACAGATATCACGAAGACGAAGCATTTGTTAACGAGTTTAGACTTCCAACTGAAGCCGAATGGGAATGGGCTGCACGCGGTGGAATGGCACTTAGTCCTTTTCCATGGGGTGGTCCTTATATTCGTAACAGCAATGGTTGTTTCCTTGGTAATTACAAACCTCTTCGTGGAGATTACGTTGACGACGGGGGTTTCCATACAGTAATCGTTGGGCACTACGCACCAAATGACTTTGGACTTTATGATATGGCGGGAAATGTTTCTGAATGGTGTGCTGATGCTTTTGATGAATCAGCTTATAATTTCACACATGATCTTAATCCTTATTATGCTTATGAGGCAGAGGCAAATGACCTACCTGTAATGAAAAGGAAGACAATTAGGGGTGGTTCATGGAAGGACTTTGGCTTATATATGAGGGTTGACACTCGTTCATATGAATTTCAAGACACTGGCAAATGCTATGTAGGTTTCCGCTGTGTTGAAACTTATCTGGGTCGTCAAAAGGATGATAATCCTTCCAATGCATCAAATGTTTACAATTAATATTAACTAAATAATCTAAAAACAATCATTTTAATTTAATCAACATTATGGGAATTAATAACATCGTTAGAGGTAAAGGCTATAAAGCTTTCATGACAAAACTTTACGGATGGGGCGCATCAGTGGTAATTATTGGAGCCTTATTTAAAATCAATCACTATCCATTTGCAAATCAACTGCTAATTGTTGGTCTTGGAACTGAGTCTCTTATTTTCTTTTTCTCAGCATTTGAACCTTTACATCGTGAATGGGACTGGTCTTTAGTTTATCCAGAACTTGCTGGTCTTGAGGAAGAAACTACAAAAAAAGGAAAAGATAAGAATCTACCTGTTACTCAACAATTAGACAAAATGCTTGCTGAAGCTAAAGTTGGACCAGAACTTATTGAAAGTTTAGCAAATGGAATGAGAAACCTAAGCGAAAATGCAAATAAATTATCCGGTGTATCTGATGCAGCATTTGCTACTGATAACTATATAAGTAATCTTCAGAATGCAACAGATTCAGTTCAACAACTTTCAAATGCGTATAGTAAGACTGCTGAAGCATTGGGGAAAGACATCAATTCATCAGAAGAATATTTAATGAATGTTCAGAAAGCTTCATCTGCAGTTGGTAATCTTGCTTCTATTTATGATGAGACTTCTCGGTCTCTAAAAAGTGATGGGAATTCTTATAATGAACAACTCCAGAAAATTGCAGGGAATTTAACTTCTTTAAATGCATTATATGAATTACAAATTCAAAGTTCAAATAAGCAGATTGAAGAAACTAGTAAAATCCAAGAAAATATCACAAAGTTTATGGGTAATTTGAATGCTTCAGTTGAAAACACCATTAAATATAAAGATCAAGTGGAAATGTTAACTAAAAATGTTTCTGCGTTAAATAGTGTATATGGCAATATGTTAGCAGCAATGAACGTTAACCGTTAATATTAAATACTAAAGTAATCATTAACTAAATCAACATAACAATATGGGTGCAACAAATTGTCCGGAGACCCCGAGACAACGAATGATTTCGATGATGTATTTGGTGTTAACTGCACTATTAGCATTAAATGTTTCAAAAGAAGTTTTAGAAGCTTTTGTTACAGTAAATGAAACTATGGAAATTACTAATGAGAATTTTACAAAGAAAATTGAAAGCAATTATGCAAGTTTTGAAAAAGCTAATTCTGAAGCTAAAGATAAAGTAGGACCATATTATCAAAAAGCTATGATTGCAAAAAAGCTTTCAAAAGAAATGATTGATTACATTAATAATTGTAAAGCTGAACTTATTTCTAAAGTACAAGGTATTAGTCTTGATGAAGCAAAAACATTTCCTCTTAAAGACATAAGTAGAAAAGATAATTTTGATGATCCTACTCACTATTTTATTGGAGATTCACAGGATGGATCTGCAGGTAAATCTTTAGAACTTAAAAATAAACTAAACGATTTTCGTAATAAAATGGTTGAATTATTAGACCAAAAGGTAAAGGAACATTTTAAGAAATCGTTGGGTTTAAAAACAGATAATAAATATGAAGATGCAGATGGGAAACCTCAAAATTGGGAAATGCATCATTTCTATCATACGATTATGGCGGCAACTGTAACGATATTAAATAAACTGATAGCTGAAGTAAAAAACGTTGAATTTGATGTTGTTGCTCAATTATATACTGCTGTAAATGCTGAAGATTTTAAGTTTGATAAAATTATGGCGAAAGTTGTTCCAAAATCAAGTTACGTTTTGGTTGGTGATAATTATGAAGCAGATATATTTGTTGCTGCTTTAGACACAAAGCAAAAACCAGAAGTATTGGTTGGTTCTGGTGTTGATACAGCAACTGGTAAAATATTTGGTGTATCACGTCCTGTTGAAGCAGTTGAAGGAGTTGGTAAATTAAAAATACCAGCAGGGGCTGAAGGATTGCAAAAATTTGGTGGAGTAATTAATGTAAAATCGCCTTCTGGAGGAATTCAATCTTATTCATTTCAAGAAGAATATATTGTTGGAAAACCTTCAGCTACTGTTGCTGCTGATAACATGAATGTTTTTTACATTGGCGTTGATAACCCAGTAACTATTTCTGTACCTGGTGTTCCATTTGAAAAAATTAAAGCGACTATGACAAATGGAACTTTAACATCAAAAGGAAAAGGAAAATATTCTGTTAAAGTAACTACTCAGGGTCAAAAAGCTATTGTAAATGTTTCTGCTGATTTTAGTGGTACAGTAAAACCTATGGGTAAATCTGAATTTCGTGTTAAACGAGTACCTAGCCCGACAGCTATGGTTGGAGGTATTTCAGAAGGACCTATTTCTAAGGATAAACTTGCTGCTTCAGGTGGTATTATTCCCCAAATGCCTGCAGATTTTGAGTTTCAATTAAATTTTGTTATTACTTCTTATTCTTTTGTAATAAGTAAAAGTGGTGAAGTTTCTGAAAAGGTAATTAAAGGAAATAAATTCACTCCTGAAGTAATTAGCGCGATTAAATCTGCAAGCCGTGGACAAAAAGTTTGGTTTGAAAATATTTCTGCTCAAGGGCCAGATGGGACTCGTAAATTAGCGCCTATCAGCTTAAGACTTAATTAATAAAGTAAAGTATTGGAGGTTACTATGAAAAATGTTTTGTTTCTATTCGTATTCATGTTGTTTAGCTTGAGTGCTTCTTTTGCTCAACAACAAGTGTTTGATGCTCCACCAAGAGATGGGGTATACGATAAAATTAATGTTCAAAATCATAAAGCTGTTCCTTACGTGGATGTAAGAGAAGCTGATGTGATGTGGGAAAAAAGAATTTGGCGAATTATTGATTTAAAAGAGAAAATAAATCATCCGCTATTTTACCCTGAAAAACCTCATAACAATTGGAGAAGTTTAATTACTGTATTATTAGATGCTCTTAAAGAAGGTGCAATTACAGCTTACGATGCGCCCATTGGGGGAACTGATGAGTTTTTGCAGCCGCTAACTTTTCAACAAATCGAACAGCAACTTAATAGACAGGATACTCAACAACTAACACGTACTGAGCCACCTTATGATACGTATGATACTGTTATAGCCATAACGTTTAATCCTATGGACATTAAGCAGTTCAAGCTGAAAGAAGATTGGTTTATCGATAAACAAAGATCTGTTTTAGATGTTCGTATTGTTGGTCTTTGTCCTATGGTTGCTTCTAAGGATGAAAAAGGAGAGGATAGAGGAGTTAAAGCAATTTGCTGGTTTTATTTCCCGGAATTACGTAATTTGTTGGCTCATCAAGAAGTTTACAATAGATTTAATGATGCTGCACGATTTAGCTTCGATGATTTATTTTGGAAGCGAATGTTTGGAAGCTTTATTATTAAAGAATCTAATGTTTATGATCGATCGATTAAAGATTACTTAATGGGAATGGATGCCTTGTTGGAAGCAGATAAGATTAAGGAGAATATTTTTAATTTCGAGCATAATCTTTGGGAATACTAGTAATAGAAGTTTAATAAAAAGAACTCCCTGCATTGCATATTCAGGGAGTTTTTTTATTTTTGGCATTATAAAATTCATATGATTCAATATAGTTTTTTTCAAACTCCTATAGAATATCTTAAAGGTGTTGGTCAGGCGAGGGCTGAGGTGCTTAGGAAAGAACTGAACATTTATACTTTTTCGGATCTTTTAACTCATTACCCCTTTAGGTATATTGATAAAACTAAATTCAATAAGATAAATGAGATAACTGACGATTCTAATTGGGTTCAGATTAAGGGGACTATTGAGTGGGTTGGGGAAATGGGAGAAAAGGGTGGAAGGCGGTTTATTGCGAAGTTAACGGATAATACGGGTGAGATTGAGTTGGTTTGGTTTAAGGGAATAAAATGGGTAAAGGATAAAGTTAAAATTGGGGTGGAATATACTATTTATGGAAAGCCTTCTGTTTTTAATAATAAGTTCAATTTTGTGCACCCGGAAATTGAAGTGACCAGCGAAAATATTACTGTTCAAACCGTAAAGTATTATCCATTCTACAGCAGCACAGAGAAAGCCAAGGCATTGGGGCTTGATAGCAAGGGAATCAGCAGACTTACTTTCACACTTCTTTCTTTAAGTTCTGGAAATGTTCCTGAGAATATCCCTGAGCGAATTCGAGAGGAATTCCATATTATTGATAGAGAAATTGCTTTAAAACAAATTCATTTTCCTGATCATTTTGACATGCTTTCGAAGGCCGTGAGCCGCTTGAAGTTTGAGGAGCTTTTCTTTATTCAAATTCAATTATTTAAAAGTAAATATATTAGAATTCAGAAGAATAAGGGTTTTGTGTTTTCGTTGGTTGGAGCGTATTTTAATACCTTTTATTCAAAGTATCTGCCCTTTGAACTTACGGGAGCGCAAAAGCGGGTGATTAAAGAAATCAGGGCAGATATGGGAAGCGGGAAGCAAATGAATCGTTTGCTCCAGGGGGATGTGGGAAGTGGGAAAACTTTGGTGGCGCTGATGTGTATGTTGATTGCAATGGACAATAATTTTCAGGTTTGTTTGATGGTTCCAACCGAAATTTTGGCTCAGCAGCATTTTAATACTCTTACAAAGTTTCTGGATGGCATGGGAATAGCCATTGATTTGCTTACGGGTTCGGTGAAGGGGAAAAAACGAAAGAAATTGTTGGAAGGAATTCAAAGTGGGGAAATTAATATCCTGATTGGCACTCATGCTTTGATTGAAGATACCGTTCAATTTAAGAGTTTGGGCTTGGTGGTGATTGATGAGCAACATCGTTTTGGGGTGGCTCAGCGTGCGAAAATGTGGACGAAGAGTGAAGTTTTTCCGCATGTGCTTGTGATGACGGCTACTCCTATTCCGCGGACGCTGGCTATGACAGTGTATGGCGATTTGGATATTAGTGTGATTGATGAGTTGCCTCCCGGTAGAAAAGCCATTAAAACGCTGCATTATTTCGATAATTCGAGGCTTAAGGTGTTGGGTTTTATCAGGAGTCAGATTCAGTTGGGACGGCAGGTGTATATTGTTTATCCGCTGATTGAGGAATCGGAGAAGCTGGATTTGCTTCATTTACAGGAAGGCTACGAGAGTTTGAGCCGAGATTTTCCTTTGCCACAGTATGCCATTAGTATGGTACACGGAAAGCTTTCTACTGAAATAAAGGAGTTTGAGATGCAACGTTTTATCAGAAAAGAAACTCAAATTATGGTGGCTACCACGGTGATTGAGGTGGGGGTGGATGTCCCGAATGCCACTATTATGATAGTGGAGAATGCCGAGCGCTTCGGTTTGTCGCAGTTGCACCAGCTTAGGGGGCGTGTCGGGAGGGGTTCGGAGCAATCGTATTGTATTTTGATGAGTAGTTATAAGCTTACGGCTGAAGGAAAAAAGAGATTGGAAACTCTGGTGCAGACGAGCAATGGTTTTGAAGTGGCTGAGGTGGATTTACAGCTCAGAGGTCCGGGCGATATGAGCGGATTGATGCAAAGTGGCATGGTGAATCTGAAGATTGCTAATCTGGTGAAAGATGAAAAAATGATAAAGCTGGCACGAGATGTCGCTTCAAAAGTTATTGATAACGACCCTGAGCTTGAAAAAAGCGAAAACAACGTCATTGCATGGCACCTGAAGGAAGTTGAGAAAACTTCGGGGAATTGGAGTAGTATAAGTTAGTTAGGGGTTAGGCTGTAGGCATTAGGCGTTAGGATTTTGGTAGTTGGGGGGTAGGGTAGGGAGTTTAGAGGGTTTGTTCTTTAATGGTAAAATGCTTTATTTCTCATTGAAAATATTAAAAAAATCCCTCATAAAGCTTACTGTCTTTATGAGGGATTTGTGTTTTCTTTTTCTGAAAAGAAAGTTAGAGGAATGTGATAGTTAAACGACCATCATTTAGTCGTTTTTTTTAATAGCAATAGATTATTGTGGGGAAGGAGGTGTAATGGTGGGTGTGTCGTAAATGACATAGTCATTATACTTCGCTTCACTCTTATCTACCCAATAAGATTTCCCATCGTTGAACATTTCAACAATCTTAGCATACAGCAAATTGCCCAAGATGATACGGTCTTCGGTCGCATTATCGCGATCTTCTTCCGATTCAACCTTGGCATCAATTGCGTCATTTAAAGCATCATTCTTATCTTTCAAATCATTGATAATAGCTAGTGTTAAGCCTTTTGAGGCTAATTCACTTAGGAATAAAGTAGCCGTGCGGACTACCCTAGAAGCTAAACGATGTAGCTGGATGTCCGGCAAATCGTCCATGCCTTTGGTGCCAAATCTACGAATTTTTGCAGGGTGTTCCTTAAAAGCATCATGAGCTCTCGCCATAATAGGACGAATAGCCGTTCTTACTTCTTCGGCTTTAGTATCCTTAACATCGGTCGCATCCGAAACATCTGCTTGCAATTCTTCATCAGTAGGAAAGTCTTCTACCTGTTTGGTAAGGTCTTCCAAGGTATCACGAAAGCCATCATCAATACCGTAAGTTGCAAGCTCTGCTTGATCGCGCTCATATAAAGATACTCCCTTTCTGCCAAGATGTGCTAAATTGGCATTAGACATCTTGTAATTGGGGGTTACTTCTGTTTTACGCATTTTCAAATTATTTAATTGTGCTGCAAAGGTATAAAATTTTTTTAAACTACAACTTATATCGTTAATTAAATTGATAATATTTATGACGGACTATAATTATACTTCATTACAGTTAAAATAATGCTTTAAAAAATGGAAATCATTTTTTCTGCTTTGCTAGGTAATCAAGGGCGGCACTTCAAAAAGTTGTATTCGCACTTCACAAAGTTCTGTTCACACTACACAGAGTTTTATTCTTACTTTAGCCTGTTCAATAGATGCCATAATATTCAAAATAGATACTTCAAAAATATCTTCAGACACCTTAAAAATATCTTTAGATACTTCTAAATTCTTCATAGATGCTTATTGAAGTTACTTAGACATTTTACAACTGAAAACTTTTTGAAGTATCTAGTAATCGGACTATATTAAGGATAATTATTCTTCAAGAACACATTAATGGAAAGCTTATGTATATTATTTGTTGATTTTAATACAGCAATATTTTCCTAATAAATATTGATTATTTGACAGAGATTATAGGGTTACAACTAATAAAAATTGATGGGTGAAAAGTATCAACATAAATATATTTAGTAGCTACAGAGCATTTTAATAATTGGAAAAATATTTGATTAGCTTCATTGCTAAATTTTCATTATGGTAGGTTTAGAAATATTCATCTGATTAAAATATATTGAGATTCTTTTTTCATTTGAATAGTTTTCATTTAGAATAAATAGTATTATATAAAAAAACCTAACAGGTTTTGGAAACCTGTTAGGTTGTCTATCTAAATGAATAGGGCTGCTTATCAGCCTATAAGATTATAAAGTAAACTTGATGCTAATTCCCGTATTCATATTGGTGATGGGGAATTGAGAAGAGACATAAGGTGTGTTGATGCGGTCGTCGAAAAACAATTTTGCGGTGACTTTTTGGCTGATTTGATATTCAGCAGAAACACTGATAGAAGTTAGCTTTTGCCCTGAGGATATCTGATCGACAGCTTCTACAATTTTACGCAACACGGTGCGATTGTCGCGAATGGAAAAGTCTGCTTTAACATTGAGATCGCTCTTTTGTTTTTTGCCTTTTGACTTCGTTAAGCCAATTGCACGGAAAATATATTCGATATTTTTAATTCTATATCCCAATCCCACCACAAATTCGGAACTTGTGATGTCGGTTAGCTGATTGTTTGAAAAGCTAAGCGAATAGTTGCGCGATTTCTTGTACTCGAACTTGGTTAGAAGGCTGTTTTTCCAAGTCATATCGATGCTGATGAGGGGCGAAAACTGCTCGGTGATCAACACCATTCCGATTTCTTTTGAAGGAATATAATTTCCCAACACATCTTTTACGTATTGATAGCCTTCATTGTCGGGTTGATAGCGAATATTGGTGACAAAGGAGCCCACACTATAAGATGAGGTGTAGCCATGAGCCAGTGTGATGGCTGTGAAATATTTTTTCAGAAATTTATTTTTCGAAAGCCCTGTATATGTAATCCGCCAGTTGGGAAGAGGGAAAGTTGGGAAGGCTTTTAGCGAAACATTTGCTGCACTTTTGCCTGCATAGGCTGCTAAAAAGGCGGGGATGAGCACATCTTGCGAAGTGGCGCCATATCCGTTGGGGAAACCGGTGGTATCGTTTCGGGTTCCGTCCCAATTAGGGTTGGCGGTTGCCAAACGGTTGGCAACTTCCATTCGATAATCTTTGAATCGTTCGAATAAAATGCTCGATTCGCTGCTATTAGATTTGTCGGTGAATGACGTACCAATTATCATGAACGACATACTGAAATTTCCGGTAGTGGAAGGAGAATATTGACTAAACTCATTGCTGGTGGCATTATATTTATAATACTCCTGATGCATTTCGGTGTAATTTCGGTTGGCTGTAAGCTCAATTTTGAAATCGGTTAGTGGCTCGAGGGTGGCTCGCAGGTTGAGAACTTCCGATTTCTTGGTCAGATAGGGGTAATTCATCAAGGTATCGGTGCTTAACCAGCCATTGAGCACCGCATCGGGGCGAATGTTGCGTTGACCACCGAAAACGAAGTCGAGACCAGGGGCACCTGAGCCAAAATCTTGTCCAATCATGACAGGCGATTTGTTGAATCCGGGCAATAAAGTTCCCTCATTAATAGAATAATTGGCAGAAACCGAACGCACACACATGAGCAGGCGCAAGGAATTGTCGAGCACCAGTTTCAAATAATCGGGTTTTTCAACATACTCGAGCGAATCCTGATTTACAGGAGGCTTTCCCTTAATATTAGTAATCTTTTTGGGATTCGATTTGGCAAATTTCCCATTCGGTTTGAGCACTTTAATGGTCGTAACGTTCTGCCCTGAGTTAATTTTCTTGAGATAATCTATTTTATTATACAGGTTTACAAAATTCAGGTTGGCATTAATCTGTTTAGTGTTGGAATTTTCAATCGTATTGCCCAGTTCTTTAAGTGAAAGGGGAGAAGCTTCCCAACGATAGGTGCCGCCATATTTTGCATTCACCGAAATCCAATTCAGAATGGGAATTTTGTTGATTGGAATGGTATAATTCACATCCAGATTTTGATTATAGCGCGTCATACGACCAAAACCCATTATATTTTCCCAAACTGAATCCTGTTTAGTTTTGGTATCAATCTTGCCGGGTGGCTCGTCGATGCGTGCATTGGCAGTTGCCGAATAATCTACTTTAAGCGACTGTGTTAAATCATATTTTAAGGTATAAATACGATTCCATTCGAATATTTTAATATAAGTTGGGTCGATTATAATGTTGCCAATGCTTTTTGCACGCAGCAATTTTTCGGAAAACTCGCGGTTTATGTCGGTTCTGAATCCCAATGTGCGGGGTGCTAAGAAAAAGTTGAAATCTTTAATGGCAGTGAGCGATTTGCTTTTGAGGAATTTGAACTTACCGAAGGGATGTATGTTTTTAGGAGTGATAGAAAAATTATAACCCAATCCCCCAACATGCTTTTGCTTGGTATCGTACACAATATCAATGTTGGTATGTTTAATTTCAGAATAAGCATAGGATAAATCGAAGTTCTCAACGTCCCACAGATGCATCTTTTTCGAGGAGCCGGTGCGGTCTTTTCTCACATTCATGAAATTGATGTTTTTGCGTATGGTAACATCGTTTACAATACCTTTAATTGAGTCGCTTTGAGAGGAATTGTCATACGAATCGAGGTCGGACTGCAACTTTGTATCAGGATTTAGAGGGTTGTAGAGGGGCTTGTTGGTTACATTAGAATAATCATAGTGCATGGGAATGCGAATGCCGGATTTTGTACCCAAAAATTTGCCCAATTCGAGGTTGGTGGCGATGTCCACTTGAGTGATTTGCTCTTTCTGACGTTCGTTTATCTTCTTTTCGAGACTACCAAAGCCCGGCGTACTGATCTGTCCGGCCACCTGCAAATCGCCTAAGTCGGCAAGATTGGTGCGCATGCGAGCCGTAGCAGCCCAACCGCCAATTTCATTAAAATCAGTCAGTCGCAACTCGTCGACCCACACTTCTGCAGACTTGGGAAGCATGTCATCATTGTCGCCCAGGCCCTTTTTCTTGGGATTTCTGATCCCTATCATGATGGTGCGCACATCTGCCAGGTTGGGAGCGCCAATCACCGTAATACGATTGCTTCCATCAGGCACAGTATAGGGCATAGTGAGGGAAACGCCGGCATCACCATGTCGAATACCGATGTTTCGGTCTTGCTTTGCGTTGATAAACTTTTGCAGCTCTATATTCATTTGATTCTGATCGGGCCAAATAGAGCGGTCGTCGGTGGCAGCGGTTCCCCAGGGGGTAAAATCGAGAGGAAGTTCATATTCATAATAGTTCTGCGTAAAGTCGGAACCTAAACGAATGAAAATGGTTAAATCGCCCGTGTGCATTGTTTCGCTGGCTTTTAGCTTTTCGGCGTGAACAAACATCTTAAGATTTTTGAATTGGCGCAAATCAAAGGTGGTGGTCTTATAACAAGCACGCGCATCTCCGTCTAACAAGTCATACACGCGCAACACAAGTGACTGTTCGTTCAACTGAACGAGGTTTGTAGTAGCTGAATTGATTTCTCTAACAATATCGGGGGGCAAAACGTAAGGAATAGGAATCCTTGCGCCATTTTCTTCGATACTAACGGCCGAAAGTTCGAACTTGGTGTCGGCCATAGGTCCACCCGGAACATAATCGCCGGGAGATAGCAGGTCGTTAGTGTACTTTCTCCAATCGCTTTTCACCAATTCAAGAGTGGCAAAACGACATACAATTGGCTGAGAGAAATTGCTCAGGAACATACGCAGAAAACGCACCGATTGAAAACCATTTATCTGTCCAATAACCTTCTCGGGGCTACGCACAGGCACCTTAAACTGATACCATTTGCAATTTGTGGTTCCGCCATTGGCCAGTGGAACCCCCGTAGCCTCATACATATCGGTTATATAATTCTCGCCCACCACCATCTTGTCGGGTTTCAGGTCGATATGATACTGATAATATCTTTCTTCGGTGCTCAGGGTGTTATCATTATTGATATCTTCCACATTCGGGAGCGTTGTGCCCAATTCAGAAGGCGTGGTCGAATTTCCATCAGGACCATTGAAGAGTTTATAACGGTCTAATATTTTCACATCGGCATTATCAAAATCCGTACCTCTAAAATAATGAAAATCATCGGCAGATGGGTCATTTTCAGCGTTCAGATATGCCTGCGAAGTCGTACCGAAGTCGGCAATAATCTTCTGAATATAGGTTGTATCGAAAAATGTTCGTTCATAAGCGTCCATCAAACCATCATACCCTACATCCTGAAAAGGACGAGCAGCCGGATCGTTATCAAAAGCATTCACAACGGGTTGCAGCGTGGGCACTATTCCCCAAATAGTAGTATCGACATTGGTGATAGTGGCATTTGGGGGCAATCCATTTTCGAAACTCTTTCTTCCATCGCGCAAAATATCTTCAGAAATATCACCGAGGTTGAAATACAATTTACCTCCGGCGTGATTAGGGTTGGTGATGAAAGGATCCATCATCCAAAACTCAATATACTCGACATTTGTAGCATCAAAATCGGTGGTTTCGATTTTTCGCATGATACCTCCCCAACGAGTTTCGGGGTTTTTGAGCGTTCCATCGGCATTTAAACCCCTTGAAAAAGGAGTTGGATTTACATCATAATTATAAGGACCTCTTTCGGAGGGATAATAGGCAAGATTAAGAACTGCAATGTTGGTTGGTTGGCCGTTTGGAGCCTGTTTATTGGGGAAAATTTCATTTTCGAGAATCTCGCGGGCATAGGGTTGCGACTGATCGTCGGTCGTAATGTTGGAAGGCTTTTCGCTACCGGTCCGATAGAACAAAGGATCGATCACATACCAGGCTAACTTCGACCTGTTGAACCCATAAGCCAGCGTTCCGGTGCTTGCCTCAGGAAACATAGTAGGCTGACCCAAAGGAGTGCTTGCTAAATTCCAGGTCGAGATATTTTTCATGTCGATTGACGATTTTGTACCTTCAAAATCGTCCACATAAGAAGTTCCTGTTGATCCGATAGCGCTGGAATGCCCCGGAATAAACTGCGCAAACTCTCCGTAAAAATTGACTTTCGATGGTGCCTTGGTCTGAATCAGCGGCAAAGCGTCCACCAGCTTGGTAATAAATCTCGAATCGGTTTGATAAGCCAAATCTAAACCCCAAATAGTGTTGTTGATAGGTTCATCCCCAAAATTTACTTTTTGCGTAATGGGCTTTTCGCGAAGATTAAGGATGGTGGCGCCAATATTAAAGTCTTTGTTGAATTCATAATTAACATGAGCGCCCATGAAAGTCTTGGTTTGGAAGTTAATCAGGTTATTGCTCTCTGTTGAAATATTGATTGGTGTACCCGAATTTAAAATTCCTTCATTAATAATGCGCACTCTTCCCATTGTATAATCAACTGTGTAGTCAACATTTTCGGTAAGCACCAATCCGCCAACCGAAACTCTTACCGAACCCTGAGGAATATTCCCCATACCGATAGAAATTTCGGAACCTGAAGCCGATTTATAAAAACCTTCAAGAATATACTTGTTTTTATCAGGAAATTGCTGAGCGCCGGTTTTAGTTAATGTATATAAGGAGTCGAAAGCAAATTTATTAGCAAAAGTGGTATCAGCACAATCTTTGCAAAACAAGCTTCGCAAATCTTTTCCGAAAGGTTCAACCGTGGGAAAAAACACCCTTCCTGTCGAAGCCTGAATAGTCCCTCCGTTGGTGGCAGCCATATCAATAAAATCGAATATTCCATCAGGCTCCGGATCCAATTGAGTATTCAATCTGTCGAGCCCCATGAGCTTTATTAAAGGAACATTCTTCACTCCAACCGGTCCTTCAGTGAAAAACCCGTTCGGAACACCACTATTGTCACCCGAATATAAAACATTCAGTCTGAAATCTTCCTTGTTCACCTGATAAGCTCCCAACGAATACACATTTTTCATCATCAGCTTCCAAATAGGCGACTGAGTGTTTAGCGAAGAACTTTTCACCAGTTTCACAATAATAGAATTTGGAGCATTCACTTCATTTGCGAACTCCCCAACTTGATAAATGGTAGTATCACCTAAAATCTGAAACTGATAAGCCACCGCCAGCACTTGATCAGGATTCATTGCGGTGCTCAGAGAGATAAAACCTAATTTAGCATTATAGGTATACTCCTGAGGAGTCAACTTTCTTGCCAATTCAACCTTCTCATAATCCTGCCCGGCAGTAAGCCCAAGCCCCGACAAATAGTTGCTGATGGTATTAATATTCCTCACCTGAGTTGAATCAATCCTTGGAGGACTTCCAATAAACATATTGTTAGCATACTTATCAGGCAAGGAGTCATACCCGTGATGATAGGCAAAATTAGGTTGGAAATAGGGATTTGAAGGGATAAATTCGCCCAAATCAGTAAAAGCAATAACGTTTCTGTTGTCGGTTGTTGCAGCACCAATATTGGTTTTCCAAACTTCAATTTTCACAATATTAATAGGAGAAGAAATCAGAGGAAGTCTTTCTAGAAATCGGTTGTAATGATTGTAGAAATACTGTGATGTAAAATAATGCTTGCTTTCTTCATACTGATCTGCCTTAAAGTCATAGGAGCTTGTTTGTGCTCCCCCCGACACCGTAATGCTTGAAGTCTGACTTTTTTGTTCAGAATATACAGCCGTTACAGAAGTTTTGCCAAACTGCAGCTTAGTTTTAATGCCAAAAAGCGCCTGACTTCCGGGAATCAACTGGCTATTCAACGGCATACTAACATCTCCGGCTTCAATTAACTTAATAATTTCGTCTTCCTTTCCTTCATATTTGAGTTTGATTTTATTCTCAAAATCAAAGGTGGCTTCAGTGTTATAATTGGTTTTAAACTTAATCTTATCGCCAATATTAGCATCCACACTCATCTGTATTTTCATCTGAAAATCAAAATTAGTGGTGCTTCGCTGCTTAACAGCAATGGAAGGATCATCTCTTTTATTATAAATAACCCCGAAAATCAATTCTGCGGAGCCCGAAGGGCGAATATCGATAGAAGTATTACCAAATATCTTGTCAAGCAATTCACCTCCGAAATTTAATTTGGGAATAATAGAGTTTCTTGATCCAAATCCTGAATTTTTAGCCCGCTCGTGCCAATATTTCTGCAACTCTTTGTCCATATCAAATTGCTGAAATTCATTAAACGACATCGTATTCACCGGGCCAACAGGAGTTTCACCAACTTTCTGAGTAAATTTATATTCGCGGCTTTGAGGATCGAATTCAATATTGGTCTTCATATTCTTCGGATCCTCCATATACAATGGACTCTTTTTATCTTTCCCCGTGAAAATATAATCTTTTTCAATTAAAGGGTAAATTAGTTGATCATTTAAAAGCTTGAAGGTGTCAACAGGAATGCTGTCGGGGGGTGCATGGTAAGCTTTTCTGAAATCTCTTTCAATTCCGGCATTCGAACCAAAAACAATTAAAATAATGGCAGAAAAAAAGGTGAATTTAAATATATTAAGGATCAGTTTCTCCAATTAGATACAGGTTTTGTTTTATAAAATTTTCAATGCTCTTTTGATGAGCTCTTCAACACTCAAATTCTCGTCAGCGCTTTTAATTACTTTCAAAATTGCTTTTTCGGCAACAATTCGCACAAATCCAAGCATAATTAATCCCGATAACGCTTCTTGTTGAACTTTATTGTATGCTATCGAAAAATTTTCACTTAGAACAGTTTTTTTGGATAATTTATCCTTCAACTCAATAATAATGCGCTGAGCGGTTTTCCCTCCAATACCTTTAATAGATTGCAATAAGCTTACATTTCCCATTGCAACTGCCTGGCAAACATCATCGGGCTTCATAGCCGAAAGCATCATACGCGCAGTGTTTGGTCCAATCCCCGAAACTGAAATTAAATGCCGGAAAACATCTCTTTCGTTTTCATCAATAAAACCATACAATGTGTGTGCATCCTCTTTTACTACCAAATGGGCATACAATTTGCAATTCTCAATATTGTTGAGTTTTTCATAGGTATACAACGAAATATTGAGCATATATCCCACCCCACACGCTTCAATCACAGCGTATGCGGGATTCTTCTCTACAAGTTTTCCATTAATAAATGCAAACATATCGTTGAAAGCGTTTTTGATTAAAGGCTGCAAAAATATGCAAATTTTTTCTATAAGTCAGCGGTTTATTTATTTTGGATATATCTTTTTTGCTGAAAGCGAAATATTGTTAGATTTCAAAAAGGAATAAGCCCTGAGATTTTCTGGTTTTTACTTTCTCTTTCAGCGTTGTTCATTTTTGGAATTCGACAAGACAAACAGACTTTTATTCGTTTAAATTTCAATAAAATAGACAGTATTAAAAGTCATCTTATTGCAATTTGGGTTTCATACAACAAATGTATATTGATGATTGGTTAAACATTAATATGAAGAATATTATTTCATGTTTTTATTCTGAAATTAAACCGTTTTACAAAACTCGGAAAAGCCAGAAAAATTTAATTTTATTAATCTGATGTTATTTAAGGATACAATTTAAACTGTTGATTTCTCATCATAGGCGTAAAACCTGCTTCTTTAATAGCGTCTTTCATTACTTCAATAGAAATGCGATGCTTTGCCCCTGCTGCCGAAACCACATGTTCTTCAATCATAACCGAACCTAAATCGTTGGCTCCCGCCCAAAGACAAAGTTGTGCAATTTGTTTACCCACCGTCAGCCACGAAGGTTGAATGTTAGGTACATTTGGCAGCATCAGTCGACTGATAGCTATGGTGCGGATATACTCTTCATCAGAAACAGTATCGAAAGTATGCTTGTGGGCAAGCACTGTGTTTTCCGATTGAAATGTCCATGGAATAAAGGAGATAAATCCTTTGGCATCCTGAGGTTTTTCCGATTGCACCTGCCTGATATCCGCCAACTGACGAATGCGTTGCTCTTTGGTTTCTATATGTCCGAACATCATGGTGGCAGTAGTTGTTAGTCGAAGTGTATGAGCCACCCTCATCACTTCAAACCATTCAGATGCAGAACATTTCCCTTTCGAAATTTGCTTTCTAATGCTGTCGTCCAGTATTTCTGCCCCTGCCCCGGGAAGACTATCCAAGCCCGATTGCATTAATTGTGTCAGAACTTCCTTATAAGTAATGCCTTCCTGCTTAGCCAGAAAAACAATTTCGGGCGGACCTAAGGCATGTAATCTCACCTCAGGAAAAGCCTTTTTAAGACCGCTAAACAAATTCATATAATCCAACAACTTCAGCTTCGGATGCATGCCCCCCTGCAATAAGAGTTGATTTCCACCCAAATCAAAAAGTTCTTTAATCTTCTCTGAGTATTGTTCATTGGTGGTAATGAAGCTATCGCAGTGATGTAAAGGTCGGTGGAAGTTGCAAAACTCGCAACCGGAAACACATACATTGGTGATATTAACATTTCGGTCGATTATCCACGAAACGATATTGTCCGGATGAAGTTTTTTCCTGAGGGTGTGCGCCGCCTGCATCAATTCAGCAAAGGGCATTTGTATATAAATCTCAAGCGCTTCCTCAACACTTAACCACTCTAAATTAAGCGCCTTTCGAATGATATTTTTATTATCTGACATCAATTTTTTTCTTTTTGAAATGAATGAAGATAAAGACTTTAGATGAGATTCTTCATCTTAAATCTAAAATCGTTAATCCTTGTTCTTAAATCTTCTTCCAGGAGTTTTCTTGCAAGCACTATTTCGGTAATCTACCAAATAATTTCATCAGAAAACGATGAAACCCATGCATTCCACTAACAGGTTCTAAGAACATGAGCATGCATTTACCATAAATAATATTCATGGGTGAAGATTTCGCAAACTCTTTAACATAAGGTGTTTCTGATGTCTGCTGAATCCAGATATTCGTCAAACCTTTTTCCACAGCCTGTTTCAATATCGAATCGGTGCTTGCCTTTCCGGTGATGATAACACAGGCATCAACAGGCTCATTCAACGAAAAAAGGTCTTTGTAACAAGTTTTTCCCTCCAAACTTTCCATGTTTGGGTTTATTGGATAACAATTATAGCCTTTATCTAAAAGTGCTTTGTATATCATGTATCCAAATTTCTTTGGATTGCGTGAAACCCCTACTACGGCTATGTTTTGGCTCTTTAGAAATTCATCTATTTGTGCTTTTCGAATCATAATAATACGTTTTTGAAGCTGTAAATTTACGCATATTCTGTATTATGGTTTATATTTGTCAAAAATATTTTACTTAATGAAGCCTTCATCACTCATTTCTTTTTTCAGAAAAAGAATCATTCTCAGCCGTACCGATGGGATTGGAGATGTTGTATTAAGCTTACCATTAGCAGGTTTACTGAAAAAGCATTTCCCCGATTGTGAAGTAATTTTTCTGGGAAAAGACTATACAAAACCCATTATTGAATGTTCACAATATGTCGATAGTTTCATTTCGTGGGATGCAATTTCTTCTTTAAACAAAAAAGAGCAAATACTTTTCATTAAAAACCTGAATGCAGATGTAATCTTACATGTTTTCCCACAAAAGGAAATAGCACATCTTGCACAGAAGGCAGCCATTCCACTTCGTGTAGGAACAACTAACCGTGTTTGGCATTGGAAAACCTGCAATTATCTGGTTCCTTTATCACGAAAGAACTCTAATTTTCACGAAGCTGAACTGAATATACAATTACTCAAATCATTTATACAAAGTCCTTTACCTATAAAGGAAATTATTTGGCAATATTATGGTTTTACTAAATTAGCTATCCTTTCATCAGAACATTCAAGACTATTATCTTCTACAAAACCCAATATCATTTTACATCCATTCACCAAAGGAAGTGCAAGGGAATGGGGCTTGGATAACTTTTATGCATTGGCCAAATTACTTCATAATGATTTTCGTATTTTCATAACAGGAAGTCAGACAGAAGGAGATTTACTTTCTAATCATCCCATGCTTGGCTTAGAAGACGTCATTAATGTAACAGGCATGTTTCAATTGAATGAATTTATAGCGTTTATTAATCAATGTGATGGCTTAATAGCTGCCAGCACCGGACCTCTTCATATTGCTGCAGCCTTAGGAAAGTTTACTATTGGATTATATCCACCCATTCGCCCGATGCATCCAGGTCGCTGGGCGCCTTTGGGAGATAATGCTACTTTTCTTGTTGAAGATAAAAAGTGCAATGCATGTCGAAAGACCCCTAACTGCGAGTGTATAAAAAGCATTTCTCCAAAGGAAGTTGCAAAAAACATAATTAATCATTTTAAAAACATCAATCACAATACATCAATATGAAAAAAATCATCTTCATCATCCTTGGAATTCTTATTTCAGCAGTATTTATTGCTTATTTAATTGCTCCTCGTTATATTCAGAAAGCATTAATTTATCAAACCGCCGATATCGACGATTATAAGATTTTCGATAACGATACGGTTAAAGCCGGGAATTATCAACCCTGGAAAATATCAAGTCGTTATAACAAACATAAGTTTTCTGATAAAGCTATTAAAAACTTTATCAATTATAAAAGTGTTGCTTTTGTAGTCATTCAACACGATTCTTTGTTACAGGAAGAATATTGGAGCGGATATAGTGATAAATCTTTATCCAATTCCTTTTCTATGGCAAAATCAATAGTCGGTTTACTCATTGGAATCGCTATTGATGAAGGAAAAATAAAAAGCGTCGATCAGGCTGTGGTTGACTTCCTTCCGGAGTTCCACACCCCCGAATTAAAAAGCATTACCATTAAAAACCTTTTAACCATGAGCGCCGGTTTTGATGTTAATGAAAAGTATTCTTCTTTATTCAACATCACAACGGAAGCATATTATGGGGAGAATTTGTATAAACTTTCAACAGGATTAAAAACTAAAGATAAGCCTGGAACCTATTTTAATTATGTAAGTTTAGAGTCGCAACTTCTTTCTTTCATTGTTGAGAAAGCATGTGGAAAGTCCATCAATGAATATGCTTCAGAGAAACTTTGGAAGCCCATTGGAGCGAGATATGATGCCCTTTGGAGTCTTGATAAAAAAGGAGGCGACGAAAAAGCCTTTTGTTGTTTCAATTCCAACGCTCCCGACTTTGCACGTATTGGTCAACTTATCCTCAATCGTGGTAAATGGAACGATCAGCAAGTGGTTTCCGATACTTTTTTAACTCAGGCAATGCAAGCAGACGAATTCTTAAAAGATGAAAACAATGAAAAGGTTACCTATTATGGTTACCAATGGTGGATTTTAAATTACAAGGACACTAAGGTTCCTTATTGCAGAGGATTATTGGGTCAATATATATTTGTTATTCCATCAAAAGATGCAGTCGTTGTGAGATTAGGAGAAAAGCGGAGCGATAAAAACCGTCAGCATGCAACTGAAGATGTTTTCTTGTGGTTAGATGCTGCCTGGGAGATTATCGGGGAATCCAATCCCCATTGATGGTAATAAGTTCAATTAATGCAGTTAAAGCTTCCTGTTCATCAATATTCTTTCTCACTACTTCCTTCCCTTTATATAAATTGACTTTGCCTTTTTGTGAACCTACCACTCCATAATCAGCACCAGCCATTTCCCCGGGACCATTAACAATGCAACCCATTATGGCTATTTTCAATCCTTTCAGATGATTGGTTCCACTTTTAACTTGCTGAAGGACTTCGGAGATGTTGTATTGTGTTCTTCCGCAACCGGGACATGCAATAAATTCTGTTTTACTAAAGCGCAGATGATTTGCCTGTAAAATATTATAAGAAAGAGAAACATAATCCATATCGCTTTTACCTGTCAACCAAATCCCATCACCAATTCCATCAATAAATAATGAAGATAGACCTGCAGAAGCTTCTAAAATAAAGGTTTCATCGTCAGCCTGAGTCTGATGAATTTTAAAAATAATGGGTTGGTATACTTCTAATTTATAAGCAGAATAGGTATTTGTAATTCTACGGAATGCAGACAGAAAATCCACTTCTTTTGATTCGAGAACGACTACACAATTGTTATGATGTTGAAGTTTTTCAACTATTGATGAATTGGGAGATGATTTAAATTTATCTGCATCAATTTTGACAAAATGAAGAATCTCAGGCAATACAAGTGATTCGAGCCATTCTTCAGCCTCAAATAATGGAATTATGTCTAGCGACCCATCCCATTTTGAAAAATCAATTATACGATTTCTTTCTTTTTGAAATGAGCCCACACCTTTATTAAAATAAAATATATCAGGATTCAACATCGAGTTTTCTTTTATTTGAGAAGTGCTTCCAATTACAATAGGTTTCTTTTTTCCTCCAATAAAATCGATTTGATTTGTTTTCCTTTTTGCATAAGCAGTTTTTAATGTCTTCTGAAACGAACTAAAGTAGGAAGCTGTAACTGAATTATATTTAGCAATCATCTTTTTAGCAACAGGGATTTCGTGTTCAGGTAATTCTGTAAGTGAAACTCTGATGGTATCGCCAATGCCTTCAGCAAGAAGTGCTCCAATTCCTGCTGCTGATTTAATTCTACCATCTTCACCGTCCCCGGCTTCGGTTACACCCAGATGTATAGGATAATTCATGCCTTCTGAAATCATCATTTCGACCAATAATCTAGTTGAATACACCATCATTTGTGGCTGACTCGATTTCATAGATACCACAATGTTATGGAAATTCAGGCTTCGGCAAATTCTTATGAACTCCATTGCCGAAGTTGCCATTCCTTCAGCTGTGTCTCCATAACGGTTAAGTATTCTATCCGATAAGGAACCATGATTGGTACCAATACGGAGGGCAGTACCATTTTCGCGGCAGACTTTTAACAAAGGGTAAATATTCTTAGCTATTTTTTCCAATTCAAACTGATATTCGGCATCAGTGTATTTGATTTTAGTACTAAGATTATTGTCAATATAGTTCCCAGGGTTTATTCTAACTTTCTCCACTAAACGAGCGGCTTCTTCAGCCACTTTACGATTGAAATGTACATCGGCAATTATTGGGACATCGAAACCCGCTTTTCGTAATTCATTCTTAATCTGGATGAGGTTTTTAGCTTCTTTAATAGTAGGAGTAGTGATTCGAATATACTCACAGCCAGCTTCAATCAATTGAATAGATTGCTTTACTGTGGCTGCTGTATCCATGGTTGAAGTATTGGTCATGGATTGAATTCGTATGGGGTTTTTCCCTCCAATTGCGCTGTTTCCAATAGAAACTTCACGGGTTGCCCATCTGTTGTAGTAGTTGTGGTTTTCCATTATTTTTGTAATGATCTTTTTGGTTTAATTTCCTTACAAAATTAATATTACTTCCTTATCAATGAGAAAAAACATTTTTTATACTGGTATTTTATCTCTTACTCATTAAAAAGATTTATACTTTTGCATTTTAATAATCAAAATAGAGTTATTATGTCAAAAATCGTTAATCTTTCAGAGGCTGCTTCTTTAGCTATTCATGCAATGGTAATCATTGCCCGTGCACCAAAAATTGTGAATGTTATTGCAATTGCTCAGGCAACATCTTCATCAAAGAATCATTTATCGAAAGTGATGCAAAGACTTGCGAAGGAAGGTTTTGTAAGATCGACAAGAGGGCCTTTGGGAGGGTTTGAGCTTAACAAACTTGCAGAGGAGATTAGTCTGCTCGATATATATGAAGCAATTGAAGGACCCATTCAAAAGGGTGGATGCCCGGTTGACAAACAAATTTGTCCTTTTAATAAATGTTTGGTTGGGGGAATTGTGGATGATGTTTCTGCTCAAATAATTGGATATCTGACGGAACAGAAACTTAGCAGTTATATTAATAGGAGTTATTGATGTGCTGATTTGTTGATGAGTCGGATTTATCTTTCAAATAGTACTGATTAGGAATATTTTTTTACATTTGCTTCATAAAAAAATGCTTTGCTAAATAAAAAGAAAATAATTGTTGTGATGCCGGCTTATAATGCTGCTTCAACGTTGGAGGCAACTTATAGGGAAATCCCCTTTGATATTGTGGATGAGGTGGTGTTGGTGGACGACGCCAGCTCGGATGAAACTACAGCGATTGCCGTAAAGTTAGGCATTCGACACATCATAACGCATCAAAAAAACAAAGGTTATGGGGGCAATCAGAAAACATGTTACGATAAAGCCCTTGCGCTGGGGGGCGATATTGTGATTATGCTTCATCCCGATTATCAATACACTCCTCAGTTGATTCCCTCGTTGGCAAACCTAATTGCATTGGGAGTTTATCCGGTTGCAATTGCTTCACGCATACTCGGAAACGGAGCGTTGAAAGGTGGAATGCCTCTGTATAAATATATTTTCAACCGCATGCTCACATTGATTCAGAATTTGATGTTGGGGCAAAAACTTTCGGAATACCACACAGGTTATCGTGCTTTTTCGGCTGAAGTGTTGCGGAAGATTAACTATAAAGATAATTCAGATAATTTCGTTTTCGATAATCAGATGTTGGTGCAGATTTTCAATGCCGGATTTGAAATAGCTGAAATTACCTGCCCGACAAAATATTTCGAAGAGGCTTCCTCAATTAATTTTTCACGCAGCGTAACTTACGGAATGGGAGTCCTCAATACTTGCTTTTGCTTTTGGCTTCAAAAAACCGGAATTAAAAAATTCAATATTTTCAAACTAAATACATAACATTATGTCATACAAAACAAAATCAGTTCTATTATGGGTAGTAGCCGTAGTCTTTACGCTGCTTTTTTTAGTATATCAACGCTGGACAGGTCCAACCTATCCTGTAAGCGGGCATTTTCAATATGCCAATACGGAGGTGAAATATAAATTATTGCGCACTTCGGATGCTGCAGCCGATCAAGAAGTGAAGGTGATGGCACCAGGCAATGTGATAAAAGGAAAATTTGAGTTCAGGAGGTTTCACAGCAATGATACTTTAAGTACAGTGGAAATGATGCGTTCGGGCGATACATTAATTGGGATGGTTCCACATCAGGCTCCTGCCGGAAAAGTTTCGTATCAGATAAAACTTTATACGGATGCTGATCCCAATGGTATGTATATCAAACCTGAACCAACGGTCATTCGTTTTAAGGGACCGGTTCCTATTTGGGTGTTGTTGCCTCATATTATTTTGATTTTTGGAGCTTTTCTGTTTTCGACACGCACCGGTTTAAGCGCTATGGTGAAAGGGAAGAATACTTTTGCTTACTCAGTTGTTACGCTCATTTGCCTAACTATAGCCGGAGGAATTCTCGGTCCGGTGATGCAAAAATATGCCTTCGGCGCTTTTTGGACAGGTTGGCCCTTTGGGCATGATTTGACCGATAACAAGACTGCTGTTGCCATGTTGTTTTGGATTATTGCCATCGTTAAAATGTGGAAAAATAGAGAAAACAAGAAATGGGCTATCATTGCTTCTGTTGTGCTCATTTTAGTATATCTGATTCCACATAGTGTGCTGGGTTCTGAAATTGATTACACAGCCACTCAAACTCCAAAAACGGTTTCACAACTGGTCTTCTAAGAGGAAGTCCCAAATTCAAAATTCCAAGCTTCAAATTCCAATGATTAAAACTTAAAGAATATTGACCTAAGGAATTTGAATCTTAACCTACTGAAATGACACTTACCTATATTATCATTTTTCTAACCTCCGGGGTTTCTTTGTTGGCATTGGCAAACCGGCATCTCTCTGATCAATTGCGGTTTAATGCCTATCTGGCCAAACACAGCAATCAGTGGTACAGGTTTTTCACTTATGCATTTGTTCATGCCGATTGGATGCATCTTCTCATTAATATGTTTGTGTTGTATTCATTCGGTAGCATTGTTGAAATGTTTTACAAAATGCATTTCCATGCCAAAGGGATACTCGATTTTATTATGTTGTACGTGGGCGGAATCATGTTTTCGGTCTTAGCCAGTTTTGGCAAACACAAAGACGATTTTGGCTATAATGCCGTGGGGGCATCGGGTGCTGTTTCGGCAGTGGTTTTTGCAAGCATCATTTTTTATCCCACAGGAAAGGTCTTTCTATTCTTCATTCCTTTTGGTGTTCCGGCTTTTATTTTCGGAATCATTTATTTGGTGTATTCAGCCTATATGGCAAACCGAAATGTTGGAAATATCGGGCACGATGCCCATTTTTGGGGAGCTGTGTTTGGGGCATTGTTCACCATCATTTTAAAGCCTTCTTTATTTTTAAGTTGTATTGACCAAATCAAAGCCTTGTTTTCCTGATTTTGATTTCAATCTTGCAAAAAACACATTGCCCGCCAATATTGGGATGTACTGCATTCGCAATGGCGAATTGCTCTTTTGAAAGTAAAATAAGTCATCACGAGCAGCCGATAGCTCTTTTGAAACTCAAATAAGCAATCTGGCGTTTGGTATTGCTCTTTTGAAACTCAAATAAGCAATCTGGCGCTCGGTATTGCTCTTTTGAAACTCAAATAGACAATCTGTCGCTCGGTATTACTCTTTTGAAACTCAAATAAGTCATCCGGCGCTTACGATGAAGCAAAACACAATAAATCGTTAAATTGGAAAAAGAGGTAAGAATTGTTAGAAATGAAGTTTTTTTTCTCTTCAATTTTTTTTCTCTAATCAAAATTAGTTCATATTGGGATCAAGAGGATATTGAGTCCAAAGGGTGTAATTTTCGCCCAAACGTTTCACTATGGTATTCCAAAGTTTTTCCGGCGATTCGCTGAAAATTTCATTCTTTGAAGTGGGCGAAACTAACCAGGAATTCGATTTAAGTTCATTTTCGAGTTGTTTTGGCACCCATCCCGAGTATCCGATAAAAAAGCGAATATCCTGTGGGTCGAGGGTCTTCATCGAAATCATTTCCTTCACAATATCTAAATCGCCTCCCCAATACACCCCATCGTTTGTAATTTTCATGCTGCCTTCGATGGCTTCGCCTATGGTGTGTAAAAAGAAAATTTGCTCAGTACTAACCGGACCTCCTAAATAAATATTTGTTTCGAAATCAGGAAAATCAGGAATGGCTTCTTGAATTTTAACATGAATTGGTTTGTTCACAATTACTCCAAAACTTCCATCTTCGTTGTGTTCGATAAGCAAAACCACCGAACGACCAAAATAAAAGTCGTTTAGCAAAGGCTCAGAAATCAATATTCGCCCGCCTATGGGCTTAATATTGTTGCTTTTGATGTGTATTAATTTGTCTAACTGTGTCATTTTTTCAAAAATTAATTGAATTCAGTCTCTATTTCGTAATTTTGACGGCTTTTCATTCAGACAAATATAATACCAATTTTTTAAATGATACAATTCCGTCAGCAAAAATATCTTCAACTTCGAAATGAATACCCTCTGTTAACGTACGAAAGGATAGATTATTTTATCGAAAATCAGCAACTAAAGATTAAATATGTTTTCAAAACCAACGAAATTTGTTATAGTCCCGAACTAAGCATCCCCATAAAACCTTTTTTTGCAAAACAAACTTCTGCCGAAATTGAAGGCAATCCGCTTATCGAAAGCATTGTTTTTCATATAGGAATGATTGAATTAATAAGCTATTGGAAAGCTACTTGTTCGCCCAATATTTTAATTAAACCCTTTTCGCTAAACGATGAACAAATTGCCTGGTGGAAGAAAATATATTTCTTAGGCTTAGGCGAATTCTTTTATGTGAATGGAATTGAAAACGGGATGGAAGATTTTGTAACTATAAATTGTGAGGGAAAACCTCTGCCAATATGTCAGGAATATACATTCGATGAGGGGGTAATTGTACCGATTGGTGGCGGAAAAGATTCGGTGGTTACGCTCGAACTGTTGAAAGCGGGGAAATTCGAAACTACTCCTCTAATTTTAAACCCTCGTGCTGCCACCCTTCAAACCATAGAAGCAGCAGGAATTGAAAGAGAGCAATTGATTGAAATACAACGAAAAATTGATCCGGTTTTATTGGCATTAAACGACAAGGGATATATGAACGGACATACCCCTTTTTCCGCGCTATTGGGCTTTGTCAGCCTGCTGTGTGCAGTCTTATCGGGGAAACGGCATATTGCTTTATCGAACGAATCGAGCGCCAACGAAACGACGGTGATCAATACCGAAATAAATCATCAGTATTCAAAATCCATTGAGTTTGAAAGCGATTTCAGACAATATGTCAGTCTGTATATTTCAAAAGAGATAAACTACTTTAGTTTTCTTCGTCCTTTGCTGGAAATTCAAATTGCTGAATTGTTTTCGAAACTGCCTGAATATTTTTCTGTCTTTAAAAGCTGCAATGCCGGTAGCAAGAAGGATGTTTGGTGTGGAAACTGTCCGAAGTGTCTGTTCACTTTCATCATTCTTTCACCTTTCATTCCGAAAAAAAAGATGATTGAAATTTATGGTTCCAATTTATTGAATAAAGACACCCTTCTGCCTTATTTTGATGAACTTTGCGGCATTTCGGAAGTGAAACCATTTGAGTGCGTGGGAACCAATGAAGAGGTGAATGTTGCCTTACAATTATTGTTGCAAAAGACCGATCAAACCGAATTGTCTTTTTTGTTGAAATATTATCAAGCCACATATCTACATCGGCAATATTCTCATTACGCGGTCGAAAGCCTGTTAAAACAATTTAATACCGAGCATTTTTTGCTTCCCCAATTCGAAATCTTATTAAAACAAGCGATACAATGATAGCAGCTCTTGCCGTTTTATTAGAAGAAAAACGTGTTTCCATATTGGGGTTTGGGCGCGAAGGAATTTCAAGCTACCGCTACATCCGTAAGTTTTATCCTGAAAAAAAACTCATCATTTCTGATATGAATCCTAATTTACTCATCGATAATCCTTTTTTATTGGAAGATAAGAATGTTGAAATGATGTTGGGCGAAAAATATCTTGATGCACTGGATGCTGATGTAATAATTAAATCGCCGGGAGTGAATCTGAAAGGAGCATCTCAAACGATTCCGTGGCATAAAATTCATACGCAAACTTCTTTGTTTCTGGAAGCTTTCCATCGGCAAACCATTGGAATTACGGGCACAAAGGGCAAAAGTACCACTTCGACATTGATATATCATGTATTGCAAAATTCGGGACAAGATGCGGTTTTGCTTGGTAACATCGGTGTTCCGCCTTTTGACCGTTTGGAGGAAATAGGGGCACAAACCCATGTTGTATTAGAAATGTCGGCTCATCAATTAGAACATATTCAGTTTTCGCCATATATTGCGGTTTTGTTGAATTTATTTCAGGAACATTTGGATTATTTCGGCACTTTAGATACCTATTTTCAATCGAAACTCAATATTGCACGACATCAAAACAAAGAGGATATTTGTATTTATAATGCCGACGATGCACTTCTTCAAAAATATATTTCAGATTTAGATTTTAAAGGAAAGACGTTCGGAGTTTCGCAACAGTCTGTTTGCCAGAATGGCTGCTGCATCGAGGATGAGAAGATTTGTATGTATGTTGAAAACGAATGCAAATGGGCTTTGCCTGTGAATCCTTTGTGGCATTTGAAGGGCGCGCATAATTTGTTTAATATGCAAACGGCTTTGGTGGTAGCCTATTGTTTAGGTGTAAGTTTCGAATCTATTTGCGCTTCGATGCTGACGTTTAAAGGACTTGAACACCGCTTAGAGTATGTCGGCCAATATAATGGGGTTCATTATTATAATGATTCAATTGCAACGATTCCTGAGGCGGTGATACAAGCGGTGGAAACATTGGGCAAGGTGGATACCCTAATCTTAGGGGGTTTCGACAGGGGGATTGATTATCAGATTTTGGTTGATTTTCTGTGTAAAAATCACATTCCTAATCTCATTTTCACTGGCGAGGCAGGGAAACGAATTAGGGAAATGTTGGTTGAAAGCAACAAAACTTCGAGTCGTTTGTATTTTTCGGATGATTATGCCGAGATTGTGAGCATAGCAAAAAAACAAACAAACCCGGGTAGGATTTGTTTGTTATCACCCGCAGCAGCAAGCTACGATGCGTTTAAGAACTTTGAAGAAAGAGGAAATTGTTATAAAAATCTGATTAAAGAAAGAAATTAGTCGGCAGTTCTCAGTCGGCAGTCTGCAGTCCACAGTCGGCAAAAGACCAAAAGTTTGTGGTTTGTTTTTTTGACTAATTTTTGCTTTTTAGACAGACTTACATAATTATATCAATTAGTCTTTCGGAGTTTCTTCAATTGGAGTTTCTGCCACCGGAGTCGCTTCGGTAGGAGTTTCTTCAACAATAATCTCTGGAGTAGCTTCTTTTTTAGGCGCTTTTTTAGGTTTTTCGGCTACTACTTTAGGGGTTTTTACTTCCTTTTCAGCTAAGTCTTTAACTTTTTCAACGCCTTCTTTTGGCTTAATACTGTTGCTTTTTTTTGCTTTACGCAACACACCGGTAGTTCCTCTGTGAATTTTACCTCTTTTTGTTTTAATATCACCTTTTCCCATTGCAATTTGCTTTTGTTTAATGAATTGTTTAAAGCACAAAAGTAGAAATTATTTTCATGCAACATCATTTTTTATGTTTTTCTCTTTAAAAATATTAAATCGGGAAGAGATTTGGAGGGTTTTGGGGAACCACAATAGGCACAGTAGTGTACAATAGAGGAAGAATTTGTAATAATTGTATTATGCTTATAATTAAGTAGATAAAATTGGAGAAGCCTATGCTAGACTTTTAGTATACCTATATCCATTTGGAGAAGCCTATGCAAAACTTTTAGCATATATATATCCATTTGGAGAAGCCTATGCTAAACTTTCAGCATATATATATCCAAATGGAGAAGCCTATGCTAAACTTTCAACATACATATATCCAAATGGAGAAGCCTATGCTAAACTTTCATCATATATATATCCAAATGGAGAAGCCTATACTAAACTTTCAACATACATATATCCAAATGGAGACCTTATTTAAACTAATATTGTTTAATCGGCAATATTATAGAATCAGGAAGCAAAACCGATTTGAGATAACTGCTTTGAAGATAAAAGTATCTCTGCCTAAAATTATTTACTGAGTTCAGCTCTTTCGCAATAGACAATATAATAGCGTGGCACAAACATACGCAGTATGGGACGTATGCCAAACACTCTGACGGGGGCTGTCCAAAGGGCAGAGTCGAGCACCTTCCATCCTGTTTTTTCGAGCAACCAATCGAATTGTTTTTTTTCGAATTCGTGAAAATGGCGGTCTCTTTCGTCGGCTTCGTTCCAATAGGCTTCGGCAAACCACATTTTAAGGGGGATGGAAGCGACGAGTTTTGGGGTTTTTATTTCTTTAAGAATATTATAGGGAGCCAATAAATGTTCGAAAACTTCGAAAGAAGTGGTTAGGTCGGCATCATATTCTTTTATTTTTTGATATTCGGTGTCGAAATCTTCGCCCTGGGTGTTTGAAACAGTATATCCGTTTAGGGTCATCAACTCTGATAATTTGTTTGTGGTTCCTAAATCGAGCACTTTGCAAGGCGGGGCAACATTCTTTTTGAGAAAGCGAAGGGTGTCGCCATATCTTTTTTTCAGAAAGTAATCAAGTTCGTTTATTCCTATTATTTCCATAGTCTATACATATTTAATGTGTGTTTGAACCTTTAAAGTTTGGTTTGAATCGCCAAAATTACTAATTTACGGATATAGGCAGCATAAAATTTTGAACAAATGTGTAGAATTAATGGTTTTTATTGCTTTATTTTGCCGGTTAATTAAATAGACAGTAAAAAACTCAAATCATGATAAAAAACTTAGTAATCGTTGAGTCACCCGCCAAAGCCAAAACTATAGAGAAGTTTCTTGGTCAGGACTTCACAGTAAAATCGAGCTTCGGGCATATTCGTGATTTATCGAAAACCCAATTGGGAGTTGATATTTTAAATAATTTCCTTCCAACCTACGAAATCCCGAAAGATAAGACAAAAATAGTGAACGAACTGAAAAAGTTAGCGAAAGAATCAGAAATGGTTTGGTTAGCGACGGACGAGGACCGCGAAGGAGAAGCCATTTCGTGGCATCTTTTTGAAGCACTTAATTTGAAGAAAAACAAAACCCATCGCATCGTTTTTCACGAAATCACCAAAACAGCTATTGTTGAAGCTATTGAAAATCCACGCCAGATTGATATGCATATTGTGGATGCGCAACAAGCACGCCGTGTGCTCGATCGTTTGGTGGGCTATGAGCTTTCGCCTGTGCTATGGCGCAAGGTGAAGCCTTCATTATCGGCAGGTAGGGTACAGTCGGTAGCCGTGAGGCTTATTGTTGAACGCGAAGAAGAGATTAAAGCGTTTCAGTCTACTTCGGCATTCAAAATTCAGGCAATTTTTCTTATTAATGAAAGTGATAAAACCACTTCTTTCACAGCAGAGTTGCCTCAGCGATTGAAAACCAAAAAAGAAGCACTTGAACTGCTCGAAAAGTGTAAGAATGCCATCTTCACTGTATTTGATATTGAAAAAACACCTTTTTCGAAATCGCCTGCTCCGCCTTTCACCACTTCGACTTTGCAACAAGAAGCCAGCCGCAAGCTTGGTTTTCCGGTTGCCCGAACCATGCAGGTGGCACAGCAACTGTATGAAGCCGGTTATATTACCTATATGCGTACCGACTCAGTGAACCTTTCGAACTCTGCCCTGGCAATGGCTAAAGAAGAAATCACGGCACAATTTGGAAAAGAATATGTGAAAACACGTAAGTATCAAACCAAATCGAAAGGCGCACAAGAAGCCCATGAAGCCATACGCCCAACTTATTTTAATAATCAAAATATTGAAGGCGATGGTCAGTTGAGAAAACTGTATGATTTGATTTGGAAACGCACCATAGCTTCGCAAATGAGCGATGCCAAACTAGAACGCACTACGATTACCATTGATATTTCGACTACTGAAGAGAAATTTGTGAGCAAGGGTGAGAAGATTATGTTTGATGGATTTTTGAAAGTATATATTGAATCGAAAGATGAGGAAGACGATGAAAGCACAGAATATTTACCTTCAATTTCGAAAGGCGATGTGCTTACTTTGCAGGAAATATTAGCTATTCAGCGTTTTTCGCAGTCGCCACCACGCTATACGGAAGCCAGTTTGGTGAAGAAACTTGAAGAATTGGGCATTGGTCGTCCTTCTACTTATGCGCCGACCATATCAACGATTCAAAAAAGAGAATATGTACTTAAAGAAACACGCACAGGAACTTCGCGCTCTTTCGATCAGATTGTATTGAAAAATAATATTATAAAGGAAGAAACCCGAACAGAAGTGTTTGGTACAGAAACCAATAAGCTTTTCCCAACCGATATTGGCACCGTGGTTACTAAGTTTTTGATTGAGAATTTCATTAAAATTCTGGACTATAATTTCACTGCAAAAGTGGAGAAAGAATTTGACGATGTTGCTCAGGGTTTAATTCAATGGGAAAAAATGATTGCTGAGTTTTATACTCCATTTCATTTAACTGTTGAAAACACAATAGAACATTCAGAGAAAGCAAGCGGCGAACGATTAATAGGGAAGGAGCCAAAAACAGGAATTAATGTTTATGCCAAGATTGGCAGGTTTGGACCTATTATTCAAATAGGAGAAAAAACTGATGTGGAGAAACCCCGTTTTGCTGCCATGCAAAAAAACCAAAGCATAGAGACCATCACCCTGGAAGAAGCCATGGAACTTTTCAGATTGCCACGTTTGGTGGGTAAATTTGAAGAAAGAGAAATGACTGTGGCAATCGGAAAATTTGGTCCTTATGTGAAACATGACGGGAAATTCTTTTCGCTATCTAAAACAGATGACCCTTACGAAATTACGACCGAACGTGCAATTGAAATAATTGAGTTAAAAAGAGAGGCAGACGAAAACCCTACTAAAGATGTCATAAAAGAATGGCCGGAAAACCTGGCTATAAGAATATTAAACGGCAGATTTGGTCCCTATTTGCAGTTTTGGGATGATAATTATAAAATTCCAAAAGGGATGATAGCAAGTGAACTCACGTTGAAAGAAGCCCTGGATATTACAAGAGATCCTGAGAATAAATCGAAAAAGAAAAAATTTACTCGTAAAACCAAATAATACGTACTGTATGGATATACAGGTATATTTCAGTCCCATTGTCCTGCAAAATGAGGATAGTTTTCATTCTGATCAATTAGGATCGATTATTCACTCGTATCATCAGGAGGAGAATTTTCCTGATGTTGAGGGAATGAATATCGCTTTAATTGGAGTGGGCGAAGAGCGCAATTCTGTGTTCAATCATGGATGCGGTATGGCTCCTGATGCTATCCGCAGGCAACTTTATAGTTTATATAAAGGACCTAATACGCCAAAGATAGTTGATTTGGGCAATATTAATCCGGGAAATTCGGTTGAGGATACCTATTTTGCAGTTACCTTAGTAATGGCTGAGTTGCTTCAAAGAGATATTGTTCCTGTGGTTATTGGAGGAAGTCAGGATATAAGTTGGGCAATGTATAAGGCTTACGAAAAACTTAATCAGGTTATTAATATAGCCGCAGTTGATCGCATGTTCGACTTGGGGAAAAGTGAAGATGATCTTACATCCGAACAGTTTCTCCATAAAATGATTATGAGTGAACCTAATTTTTTGTTTAATTACACCAATATCGGCTTTCAAACTTATTTGGTAAGTCAAATGGGAATTGAATTGATGAAGAAATTGTTGTTCGATACCTATCGCTTAGGTTGGGTTCGCAAGCAAATTGAAGAAGTAGAACCTATGGTCAGGAATGCTGATATGATGAGTGTTGATATATCTTCAGTGCGTCAGTCGGATGCTCCCGGGAATTGTTATCCGCGTCCAAATGGGTTTTATGCCGAAGAACTTTGTCAAATTGCCCGCTATGCCGGGATGAGCGACAAGATGACTTCTTTCGGAATCTTTGAAGTAAACCCTAAGTATGATTCGTTGGAACAAACCGCAGCCTTATCAGCTCAGGCTATATGGTATTTTATTGATGGGTATTATGCCCGCCGAAAAGATTATCCAATGGTGGCAAAGGATGATTATATTAAATATATAGTGTCCTTAAAAACACAAACCTACGAAATCATCTTTTATAAATCGAAGAAATCAGACCGTTGGTGGATGGAAATTCCTCATAAGTTGAAAAACAAAAACATCGAACGACATCATTTGGTGCCTTGCTCTTATAATGATTATTTGATAGCCTGCAATGACGAAGTTCCTGACAGATGGTTGCAGTTTTATAGCAAGTTTCAATAGACAAAGACCCAAGTTCCAAATTCCAAGGAAGTTGAAGATATTCTGTTCTGCTTCGTTGACAAAACAGACTCCACGGTCAATTTATTACCAACATAAACTTTAACCTTAGGCAAAGGCAGTACACTTCCGGTTAAACCCTCTAGGCTACCGGTTAAACCCTGTAGGCTACCGGTTAAACCCTGTAGGCTTCCGGTTAAACCCCGTAGGCTACCGGTTAAACCCTGTAGGCTACCGGTTAAACCCCGTAGGTTACCGGTTAAACCCTGTAGGCTTCCGGTTAAACCCCGTAGGCTACCGGTTAAACCCCGTAGGCTACCGGTTAAACCCCGTAGGCTACCGATTAAGCCCCGTAGGCTACCGGTTAAACCCCGTAGACTACCGGTTAAACCCCGTAGGCTACCGGTTAAACCCTGTAGGCTATCGGTTAAACCCTTTACACTACCAGCCTCGATCGGTATGTTACAAGGGATGGTCAGAATACAGAAAAATCCGGTTAATCTATTTTGGGACACATTTAAAATATTAAGATATAAAACTTACATACTATTCATTATAAAGAATTTTCACTACGATATACTAAGAAAATGGTGGTATTCCCAAAGCAGTTAGTTAGAAGAATTATTCCGAATATATGTTTGAACTCACTATTAAATATTAAGAATAAATGACTATCGAAAAGACTTTGAATGAAATAGAATCCTTTTCTTTGATTTCAAATAAAGCTGAAATGATTTTTGTTTTTCTAAAATAAACTTAGTCAATTAGTATATAATCAGTATATTATCGCATAATAAAATCAACACATCAACTCTATTTCTTCATTAAACTATCCACTTTCCCGCTTTCAATCAACATTTGAGCTTCAGCTTCGAGTTTCACTTTGCAATCTTTCGCAGGGCAATTGATGGCAGGTTCTTTATGGGCTTTATTGTCGGCAGGTTCCCAGCCCATGATGGTATATAGTACAAAGAAACCAACGATATAAGCCAAAATGATATACCATCCTTTGCGTATCCAAAGCATCACATTTCGTGCTTCGGGAAAAGTGTTGGTGATGGCAACACCGGCAGAGGAGCCAAACCAAAGCATCGAACCCCCAAAACCCACTGAATAGGCGAGCATTCCCCAATCGAAATGCCCTTGTTCGAGGCAAAGTTTGGTGAGTGGAATGTTGTCGAACACAGCCGAAACAAAGCCCAAAATAAAAGCGGTCATCCATGAAGCGTTGGGCAGGGTTTCAACAGGCATCAGGGAAGCAGCTGTAACGAGGCACAATAGAAAAACGGTTCCTTTTATGGAAGCACTCACCTCGCGCCAGGGCATTTCGCGCATGGTGGCACCAATGAAAATCGCAATCCACACTCCAAGTGCAGGCATATCATAATAAATATTAGAGAGTATGGCTCCAATAAGCATCATCACCACAATAAGCAAACGTGTCCAATCGACTTTGGCACCGCGTTTTGCATCGGCAGTAATACGGTGAAATTTATCCTGTTGATGAGCTGCAAACCATGCCACAATGACCAATGCAACCCCCGCAGCAATAAAGCCATGCAACACATTGAAAGCAGAAACCCCATCGATCCACATCATGGTAGTGGTGGTGTCGCCAACAATGCTTCCCGAACCTCCTGCATTGCTTGCAGCAACGATGGCTACAATGAATCCAATATGTACTTTATTTTTAAACACTACCAAAGCAATGGTGCCCCCTATCATGGCAGCAGCAATATTATCGAGAAAAGAAGAAATGACAAATACAAAGATGAGCAACACCAAAGGTCCTTTCCAGTCGTTGGGCAAATATTTGGGTAACACATTGGGTACGCCCGACTGTTCAAACACTTTAGCAAGCAAAGCAAAGCCGAGAAGCAAGCCTGCCAGGTTTAGGAGGATGCCCCATTCGCCTTGCCGCAAATCTTTTTCACTCAATTGGGCTATCATAGGATTGGCACCAAAGAAATGTTCAGCAAATGGATATCCCTGAATGAAAATCAGTTTATAAAGAATAATGCAAGATAAACCGATAATAGCAACCCAAAAAGTTTGATTGTGAAATAAAGCAACACCAAGCAAAGTAAGACCAAATAATATGAATTCCATTCGGATGCCTCCAATAGAATGTGCGGCATCGTTTCCGGCAAACAAGGATATTGGAATTAGGCTCAATGCAAGTAATCCAAATAGGACTTTACTGAGGCGAGATAAAGCAAAAGGGGATTCCATTATTATAGATTACCTTACATAAAGTCTAGGTCTTAAATACCAAAATTCACAGGATGCACGCTGGAGCTTAAGTTGAACATCATTAATTATTAGTGTAAAAAACTCAGTAGTACTCCTGCTGCCAAAGCACTTCCAATAACGGCAGCGACATTGGGTCCCATCGCATGCACAAGAAGGTGATTGGTTTTGTCGTAAGCCTGTCCCAAATCCTGCGAAATCTTTGCGCTATCAGGAACAGCCGAAACACCTGCATTTCCTATAAGTGGATTTATTTTGTTTTCGTCTTTCAGAAACAAATTAATGATTTTTACGAATATGATTCCACCAAAAGTAGCTATTGCGAAAGCCACCGCCCCTAAGACAAATATCTCTAATGTTTTTAAGTTTAGAAAAGTAGATGCTTGGGCAGAAGCACCTATGGTTAATCCTATTAAAATGGTAACGATGTCGAGTATTGACCCTTTGGCAGTATCGGAAAGGCGACGAGTACGCCCGCTTTCTTTTAGTAAATTACCCAAAAACAACATCCCTAATAAAGGTAAGCTTGCGGGTACAATAAAACAGCATATCAATAATCCGATAATAGGGAACAAAATTTTCTCAAATCGCGAAACTGAACGTAGAGGTTTCATTCTGATAAGCCTTTCCTTACTCGTTGTAAGCATGCGCATCACAGGAGGTTGAATCAGGGGAACAATAGCCATATAAGTAAAGGCCGAAATAGCAATTGCACCTATTAATTCAGGAGCTAATTTAGAAGCAAGAAAAATGGCGGTGGGACCATCAGCACTTCCGATAAGGCCAATTGCACCAGATTCGGCACCATTAAACCCAAATGCAAGCGCAAGAGCATAAGCCCCAAAAATACCAATTTGAGCTGCCACACCAATTAATATAAGTTTGGGATTGGAAATGAGAGATGAAAAATCCGTCATTGCGCCTAATCCTAAAAATATAAGGGCAGGATAAATTCCTTTTGTTACCCCCATGTATAGGTAACTCAATACACTACCCTGCTCATAAATTCCGATATTTAGCCCGGGATAAAAAGCAATGTTCCCTATCAATATTCCAAAACCGATGGGAATTAATAATAAGGGTTTATAATTTCTAAGAATAGCAAGGGCAATAAAAACGATACCCAATACTATCATTATCAAATTAGCAAAAGTGAAATTGGCAAAAGCAGAATAGCTAAAGAAACGGGAAACACTTTCCCCAAAGAAGTCAGAAAATCCACTTTCCATGGTTTATCCTCCGATGGTTATAAGAATGTCGCCTTCCATAACAGAATCGCCTTTAGCAATCTTCACCGAAGTAACCACCCCGTCTTTGTCCGATTCGATGTTGTTTTCCATTTTCATGGCTTCGAGTATAAGTAATTTCTGTCCAACTGATACCGAATCGCCTTCTTTTACAAAAACATCAATGATAACACCCGGGAGCGGAGATTTAATGTTGCCCCCACCCTTAGGTGCATCGGGGCTACTTGTTTTAACTGTTGAAGGATGCGATTCTGTGGATGGTATAGCAACTGATCTGACAAGAGTGGGGGTTTTGGTTTGTTTGATTGTTTGCTCTATTTCTACTTTGTAAGATGTTCCATTTACTTCAACAGTAGCAATGTTGTCAACTACTTTTATGACAGCTGTTTCGTAAATATTGCCGTTGATAGTGAGTTTATATTTCTTCATTGTTCGATAAGATTTTTAATTTCTTGGTATTTTGCGTAATCCGTAAATTTTAGAACTCCAGGGAGTGTAAGTACGTGCGACTTTTTTAATGGTAAGAACAGTATCTTCAATATCATGTGCCTGTTGCTGCATTAAATAAATGGTGAGTGCAATGGCAGCATCAATTTCTCCGGTTGTATCAAAAGAAACTGACTCATTAAGGGGTGTTACATTTGTTTTAATTTGCTTTCTTTTCGAACGGTTAGCAAATATTCTGGCTAATATTCTAAAAACGAAATACAAGAAAACAAAAGAAAAGAAAACAATTCCTAAAGCAATTACAGCCATTCCTAGCCCTAAAGGGTTTATTTCAAGAAGCCAACCCGCAATGTGATTAGGATTTTGAATTAAAATAGATGTTGTTAACATGAGAATTTGGATTATAGAGGTAAGTTAGAATGCTTTTTGGGGGGATTGCTGTCTTTTTTAGAAGCCAATGATTGCAATGCCCTGATAATCCTGAAACGCGTGTTGCGTGGTTCAATCACATCATCAATATAACCATATCGTGCTGCAGAATAAGGATTAGCAAATTTCTCAATATATTCATTCTCCTTTATTTTGATGAAATCTGCTCTTTCTACTTCATCCGTAATTTCTTTTAATTCTTTCTGATAAAGAACTTCTATGGCACCTTTAGGTCCCATAACAGCAATTTCTGCTGTGGGCCAGGCATAATTAATATCTCCGCGAAGTTGCTTCGAACTCATTACATCATGAGCGCCACCATACGATTTACGCAAAGTGATGGTTACTTTTGGAACTGTGGCTTCACCATAAGCAAACAGAAGTTTTGCTCCATGAATGATGATGCCTCCATATTCCTGAGCCGTGCCAGGTAAAAATCCGGGAACATCAACAAAGGTACAAATTGGAATATTAAAAGCATCGCAAAATCTAACAAAACGAGCTGCCTTGCGCGAGGCATTGATATCTAAAACACCGGCAAGATAATTTGGCTGGTTGGCAACAATACCCACGGGCTGTCCATTAAACTTTGCGTAGCCAATTACAATATTGGGTGCATAATGCCGCTGAATTTCCAGAAATTCACCATAATCCACCACCGAGTGAAGCACATCTTTTACATCATAGGGTTTATTTGGATTTTCAGGAATGATTTCGTTCAGTGAATCTTCAAGTCTGTCAATAGGATCATCACAAGGAGAAAGCGGTGGATCTTCAAGATTGTTTTGAGGCAGATAACTTAGCAGTTTTCGAATCAAAAGAATGCCCTCTTGTTCATCTTCAGCTACAAAATGCGAAACACCTGACTTGGCACCATGCACCATTGCACCACCCAATTCATCATCCGTTACAACTTCTCCCGTAACGGTTTTAACCACTTTCGGACCTGTAACAAACATATAACTGTTCTTTTTGGTCATAAGAATGAAATCGGTTAATGCAGGAGAATAAACTGCACCGCCAGCACAAGGACCAAAAATTGCAGATATTTGTGGAATAACTCCTGACGCAAGAATATTCCTTTCAAATATTTCAGCATATCCTGCCAAACTGGTAACTCCTTCCTGGATTCGGGCACCACCGCTATCATTTATACCTATTAAAGGAGCACCCATTTTCATTGCTTTGTCCATTACTTTACATATTTTCTGTGCAAAGGTTTCGGAAAGCGAACCTCCGAAAACAGTGAAATCTTGCGAAAACACATACACTAATCTTCCATCAATAGTGCCAAATCCGGTTACCACACCATCCGACATGAATGTGGTTTTCTCCATTCCAAAATTCGAACAACGATGGGTGACAAACATATCAAACTCTTCGAAGCTGCCTTCGTCTAATAAAAGTTCAATACGTTCGCGGGCAGTGAGTTTGCCTTTTTGATGTTGGGTGTCAATACGTTTTTGACCGCCTCCTAATTTTGCAGCTTCTCGTTTGTCGAGTAATTCTTTAATCTTCTCTTCAATAGCCATGTAAGTAAAGTTTAAGTTTTTATTGTATTATTTGTTTTGGTCTTCGCAGAATTCAGTAAGAACACCCTTGGTCGATTTTGGGTGTAAAAAGGCAATGCTAAGTCCTTCGGCGCCTTTGCGGGGAGTTTTATCAATAAGTTGAACCCCTTTGCCCTCTATTTCACTTAAAGCTTCTTCAATATGATTTACTGCAAAGGCTAAATGATGAACCCCTTCGCCTTTTTTCTCTATGAATTTCCCTATAGGTCCTTCTGGATCGGTAGACTCTAAAAGTTCAATTTTGGTTTGTCCAACCATAAAGAAAGCGGTTTTAACTCTTTGGTCTTTAACTTCTTCAACAGAATAGCATGTTAAACCTAAAATGTTTTCGTAGTATTGGATGCTTTCACTGAGGTTATTTACTGCAATTCCAATATGTTCAATATGTGATATATTCATGATTTGTTTTTGTCAGCAAAATTATTGATAAATCTCAATAATTGAAGTTATAAAGCATAAATTTTCTTTATTTCAAAAATAAATTTCTCAAAACAACGTTAATGGCTAATAAATCTAGATTTTTGATAACTCAATCAGAAAGCTTTTCTTATTTTTGCACCAATAACTATTTGCAGAACTAACACATCTACACTAATTTTGATGATTTGTATAAATATAATGCTCTGAGGTAATTATAAATTTTTATTATTGACAATTTCAATGCTTCAGGAAGAAAAAAAAATAAAAAAACACCTTTTCTGGTTAGTAATCATTTCTCTTTTTGTTAGAGCTTTTTTAGCTGCGACACTCGAATTGGGAAATGATGAAGCTTATTATTGGACTTATGCATTGTTTCCCGATTTAAGCCATTTCGATCATCCTCCAATGGTAGGATGGATGATTCAATTTTTTTCTTTAAATTTGATTATTGATTCTGAGTTCTTTTTGCGTTTGTCCTCCCTGCTTTTAGGTACAATTAATATTTTATTAGTTTATCAAATTGGATGTAAAGTAAAAAATGCCAGAACAGGTTTATATGCAGCGTATTTATATGTAGCATCTCTATATGGAAGCATAATTACAGGAGTATTCATTTTACCTGATACACCTTTGGTTTTTTTCTGGCTCATAAGTTTATCTATTTTTATCAGTTTTATCAGATCAAATAAAGAAATAGGGAATAAAAAGCCTTATTTAATTTGGATAGGGATTTCGGTTGGATTAGCTATGCTTTCAAAATATAATGGGGCCTTTCTTTGGATAACTATATTAGCTTTTTTGTTCTTTTTTGAAAGAAAACAATTGTTTAAAATAAACATATGGATAGGAATTATTATTTCTATCCTAATATTTATTCCTGTTATAATTTGGAACTTCAAATATGGTTTTATTAGTTTTACATTTCAGGGAGCAAGGGTAAACTTTTTCGGTAATGGAATTTCACTTAAACACATTAGTGTTGAATTACTGGGTCAAATGTCTTATTTAAATCCAATTGTTTTTATTTTGATATGGATAGCTTGCTATAAACTCATTTTTAAAAATAATTTTATTGATAAGAAAATATCTGCATTCTTACTACTAACAGGATTGCCAATTATTGGGTTGATGGTTCTTTTCTCTTTTTTTCGTAGTACACTACCTCATTGGGCTTGCCCCGGATACCTAGGTATGTTATTTATTCCAGCTGCATATTTAGATGAGAAGAAAGACGTTTCGCAAAGGAACATCTTTATTCCTAAAGTAATTCAAGTCGCTCTATTGTTTATTGTGATAGTTATTTCAATTGGTTTTATTGAAATAAAAAGTGGGGTTTTTCAATTAAAAAAACTCACTGGGGATGACCTAACTTTAGACATTTTTGGATGGAAACAAGCAGGTGAAAAGTTTGTTTCCGTAAACAATCGATTAGTTGAACAAAAAAGAATTAAAGCAGATGCTTTGTTGTTATCCTGGCGATGGTTCCCAGGTGCAAATGAGGATTATTATTTTGCCAGAAAGATGCATAAAAAAGTAGTTCTAATAGGTCATCTTGATAAAATCCACAAATATGCTTGGATAAACCGCATTAGAGGAGATATTCAACCGGGAGATGATGCTTATTTTATTGTTTCTGCACATGATTTTCGTCCACCGGAAATATTAGAAGGTGTTGTTTTTGATTCTGTTATTCCTGTTGATACTATACTGATTGAAAGGAATAAACAAACTGTAGATAAGGTGTTTGTATTTATTCTTAAGAACCTGAAAAGCTATGATAAAGAATATTATTTACCTGAATAATTTCATCAATCGTGTCATATTAAAAAAAATATATACATTTACAACCTGAAACTGAATTTAAATTTTACATGCAACCTTTTCATACAAATTAACGTCTAATACATAAAATACTGAATTTATGGAAGAAATTATTGTTCCTATTGACTTCTCTGAATGCTCAATAAATGCATTTGAACATGCACTTGATATTGCTGCTAAAACAAAACATGATCTTGAATTGCTTTGGGTAAAAAGTAATAATAGCAAAAATGAATTGATTAAAGATAAAGGAGAAAAAATTGATGATGTTGTAACAAAACGATTCGAAGAAATTCTTAAAAAGTATCAACCAAAACTTGTAAGTAATAAACTATCTTATAAAATTAGAGAAGGGAAAGTTTATAAAGAAGTTGTTACTGAAGCAAAAGAAAAAAATGCGTTTTTAATTGTTACAGGTACCCATGGATCGTCTGGATTTGAAGAAATATTTATTGGTAGCAATGCTAACAGAATTATTGCTTCGTCTCAATGTCCAATTATCACTATTAGGGGAGGGGTTAACGTTAAAAAACCACTTACAGGTATTGTGCTTCCAATGGATAGTTCAGATTTAACTCGCCAAAAAGTGCCCTTCACACTTGAGTTAGCTAAGTTTTATCATGCAGAAATATTTATTCTAGGTGTTATTTCTTCAAAGATTAAGGCATTGGCTAAAAGAACTGAAGTTTATGTTTCACAAGTTGAAAAATCATTGTATTCCAAAAATATTAAACATCAGGTTGAAATTATTAGGTCAGACAACCCAACTGAAGATATTATTAAACATTGTCAGAAAGTGGAAGCTAATTTAATTTCTATTATGACTGAACAGGAAAAGAGTTCCTATAGTTTCATTTTAGGAACCTATGCACAACAATTAGTGAATCGTTCACCTTATCCTGTACTTAGCATTCATCCAAAAGATGTAATGATAACTTATTCAAGATAAATAAGGATTTAGATATTTTCTTTCTTTTTCGGGTAGTTGAATTTTATCTTGCGAATATATTGCATGAAAGCCAATTATCTTTCAAATTGCTAATAGAAAATTTATTACTAAATTTTCAAAACCAAAAAGTTGCATTTATGTCTTGAATTCAACTTTCAATAATACCGGTAAATTTCAGATAATTGAAAACATACTTAATATCGGCATAAGATATATCATTTCCCAAGGCAGTTTTGGCTTCTCCGATGGCAACACTTTTGCTTTTTTCGAAATAAGCAGAAATCAATTCGGTTTTTTCTTTACTGACAAATTCAATAATATCTAATTCGCCTGTACCGACATAGTAGGCTAAGTGTCCCTCAATAGTAGATTCAGCATAGCCTCTATCTGCAGCAATTTCCTTAATCGATTTGCCTGATTTATATAAATCAAAACTTAATTTATGAGTTTTAACTTTTTCAGGTTTATCTTCTTCTTTTATTTGTTTAATAGTTTTTTGAGGTTTATCAATGTTTTTGTCAATACAATAATCTGATATCATTGAAATGATTTCGTTTCCGAATTGTTTTACTTTTATTTTCCCGATTCCATGCACCTTTTCAAATTCTTTTAAAGTGACAGGCAATTTCTCAACCATTTCTGTTAATGATTTTTGCGGAAATACCTTGTATATTTCCCAGTTATTTTCTTCTGCAAAATCATTGCGCCATTGTCGAAGTTGGCTGTATAATTCTGGATGAGCAACATCTTTGGGGACAAAAGCTTTTGTTTTCGAGACTGATTTAACTTGTGCCACATAATCAATTTCGGCATTGGCTTTTTCTTTGAGATATTCAAGCGTTTTGAATCCTTTAGAGCAGCTTTTCAATCCGGCAATTTTTACGAAAACAAGAAGTTGAAAGTTCTCGAGGGCATCGGTAAGCAATTTTCTGATTACTTTATTGTCAGTCTCAATTACCATATCTCGTGTAAATGAGAACATGATCTTTTCGGTTTTTTCAACAAAATAGATGGCTGCTTTTTTAATTCGTTCCTGAAGTTGTGCATTTTCTTCAGCTAAAACATCTTCGCTTAACATCTGTTGTAAGTGAAGTTTGAATTTCTCGGCTACCTGATAAATTTCAGTTGTTGCCGTTTCGTGCATTTGTTTTGTTTCATTTACAATTGATTCAGCAATAATATTTTTATGCTCATTCAATGTTTTATTCAACCAAAAGAATCGTTTTTCAATGGGTTTGAAGTCAAATAATTCATACAATAATGATTGTTGAAACTCGCGCTTCGAATCGTTTAGTTCTTTTTCGCCGGGTTCATTACTCCTTGAGTCGCTGGTGTAATCTGATATAATGGCATCGGTTTTAATACTTCTTAAAGTAAGCGGCGAACTTAACACCAATCCTTCGAGGCTTTTGCAGCGACTTAATGCCACGTAAACCTGACCATGAGCAAAAGAAGCATTGGCATCAATAATAGCCTTTTCAAAAGTAAGACCCTGGCTTTTATGAATGGTAATGGCCCATGCCAATTTAAGCGGGTATTGCTTAAATGTCCCGATGACTGTTTCGGTAATTTCCTTTGTCGCTACATCAAGTGAATATTTAATATTATTCCATTCTTCTAAATGCACCGGTATTTCAGCTTCATCAGTCGGGCATTTAACCATGATGGTGTCGCCTGCTATTTTAGTCACCTTCCCGATTTTCCCATTGTAATAAAGTTTGTCGTGTGAGCTATCGTTTTTCACAAACATCACCTGTGCACCCACTTTAAGCTCAAGTTCGGGTTCGGTTGGATACATATAGTTGGGGAAATCATCTTCAACCTTTGCTTTGAAATTAGAGGAGGGGCTTTTTAGTTGTTGAAGCTTTGCATGGTTTATTTCTAAGGCATTGGCATTATGTGTGGTCAGAGTGATGTAGCCTTCTGATTCCTTAGGCGAAAATCCGGGAATATATCTTTGGTTTAACTCTGTCAGCGTTTGAGCATCGAGGTTTTTATTGCGTATTTTACTTAGCATATCAATAAAATAGGCATCCAACTGGCGATAGATATGCTTAAGCTCTATTACCACCGGATTTGTTTTTTGCAAGGCATGACTGCTGAAGAAATACACTGTTTCGTAATAGGGTCTCAACATTTCCCATTCATCCTCTTTTATTACGGGCGAAAGTTGATGCAAATCGCCTATCATCAGCAACTGAACTCCTCCGAATGGCTTCGAATGATCTTTATATTTTCGCAGCACGTCATCAACGGCATCCAGCATATCGGCTCTCACCATACTGATTTCATCAATCACCAGCAAATCCATACTTTTAATGAGATGAATCTTTTCGCGATGAAATTTTTTCACTTCACGATATGAATTGGAAGCTTCCTGATTATTGTCGTTTGACTGCTTAGCTGATAAACTTTCGGGAATTTGCGGACCAAATGAAAGCTGAAAAAACGAATGTATGGTGACACCCCCTGCATTAATTGCGGCAACACCCGTTGGAGCCACCACCACCATGCGTTTTGGCGAATGTTTCTTCAGGTTATGAAGAAAAGTGGTCTTGCCTGTGCCTGCTTTTCCGGTGAGGAAAATGGTTTTGTTGGTGTATTGAACAAAATCGTGGGCAAGTTGCAGTTGGGGGTTATCTATCATTGTTGAAATGCTTTGAACAATAAAATACTATTTGTTCGTTTCTAAATATTTTTCGGGTTTTAATGAATCCACAGTCCATTGCTTTAAAAAAGTCAATACTTTTTCCTTGTCGTAGCCTTCGCCCGATTCGAGGAAACCCGAATCCTGGGTGTGAAGCCGTTTGCCTGAGGCATCCAATACCAATAATACGGGGAAGCCAAAGCGTTGAGGGAATTCTAATTGCTTCAACAGGCTGAGGTTTTTGTTTTCTTTGCTGTAGTTGATGTGGAGCAACACATAATTTGCTTTTAACATTGAATCGACAGCAGAGGTTTCGCTGCAAAACTTGTTGAATCGGATGCACCATTTGCACCAGTTGCCGCCCACCTGCAGCAACACTTGTTTGTTTTCAGTTTTTGCTTTGATTAGGGCATTTTTTAGGTCTGAAGCAGCATTGGCTTCCGGGTTGTAAATGCTTTCCTTAACTTGTGCATTGGCTATATTCACTGCAAAGAATAGGAAAAAGAGGCTTGCGAATAGTTTCATAGGTTTAATGTTTTTTGGTGAGGTAAAATTAGAATTTATTCATGATATAGAGCAGAATAAATTGATTTTTTTTGATTTTGATGAAAATATTAATTGATTATGCACTTTTGTACCAGAAAGGATATACCCCAGCAATAAGTACT
>JBAWXL010000003.1:0-49584 GCA_037144095.1 Bacteroidota bacterium | reverse complement strand
TTTTTGTGTTGTTTTTATACCTCAAAAATGGTCAACGTATTTCAGGCCTAGACACTATTTTGGATTATTTTATTAGTGCTTTAATATCAATTTAATAAGACCATATTTTCAAAATATAAATGTTTTACCATTGTATTACCAAACATTCTGAATGCCTTGCTATTGCTGCAATTTATAAAGTCCCCTACGGATTACTAAAGAGGCTATTATTAGCCTCTTTTTTTTATTTAAAACAAACTAAATCTATTATTTAGGTATACATTGTTGATCTTTCCAGCACTTTCTTAAAGGATAAACAGCTAATGAAACTTCTATTCCATTTTTATAAAAACCATTAAGATTCAGGTCGTAGCTGAGAGTTAGATCGGCAGAAAGTGATTGTTGATTTTTGCCGAAAAACCGAATTCCGGCTGCAAAATCCAAATGATTTGTTGAGCGGTAAAACATTCCAAATCGAAGTCCATCATAGCCGGGGTGTTTTGATCGCGAGATTAAATATAAACCGGCATTAATATAATTTAGCGAGTTATACACATAATGAAACATCGGTTCAATATTCAATTTCTTTGAAATTTTATAAAAAGCTCCTCCATGAAGTTGAATATTTGCAGAAGGGAAAAGTAAGGTGTCAGCACTCGCACGGAAAGGTTGCGATGAATGATAATACGAAGCGCCTAATTCATATTTGAAAATCTGATGACTATATTCGCAATCAATTCTCTGTGTGCCAAAAAGCAATCCTCCATTTAAATCGAATACACTTTTCGACAGATAATTCATAACCCCGGCTTGAATGCCTGCCGAAATTTGAGCTTTTTTAAATAACTTTTTTTTGACACTTAACGAGAGATAATCACTCGAAAAATTAGTTGAATCATGACGAATAGTATGACGATCATCTGTTAAACCAATTCCAATTTCTAAATTGGTATAATCTTCTTCAACCACTCCATAGAAATAACTTCTTTTCGCAATAGGTATTTTAAGTTCAAGTGAAAGATTATTTGCTGAATAAAATTTTCCATTAATATATTCACGATAAGAAAAAACATCCTGAATTTTCCAGTTATTGATGAAATGACCCGTCAATGCCGGATTTACTGCTAATCTTGAATTATAAAATTGAGAAAATGGTTCATTTTGAGAATGAGAAAGGCGGATTCCAAGAAGAAAGAAGCAAATACAAACAAGAAAAAGTTTAGCGTTCATATTATTATTTTTTATGATAACGAAAAAGGGAGGAAGTTAATTGTATTAGCAGCGAAAATACATGAGTGAATTGTTTTTTTTAGATTGATACAATTTATTTTTGTTGATTTTTGGTAGAAAAAAAAAATTATCTATCTTTGCATGACATAAAACTGATTTTTCTTGATAAAAATCAATAAAACTAGTGTGTTATGTCAAAATCAATTATTTTTAGTAACTTTGATGCTTGTTTGAAAAATATAAATTTTAGAACTATCTGTGATTTTGCTTGAGAATCACAATATTAATACATATATAAACAACAATATATCAAATGAATAAAATTTATTTTATAAGAATTTTAGTAATAGTTTAATCATATATTTCGCATGGAAAATGAAAAAATGATGAAGCATTGTGGAGAGTGTATAACTAGACTCCCCATTTTTAATATGCTTACAGACGAACAATTTGAATCAATTAATTACAATCGTTGCAAGGTTAAGTTTCGACCAGGTGAAACTATTTTCAAACAAGGAACAGCCATGACACATGTAATTATCATAACAGAAGGACTTGTGAAAATATATTTGGAAGGGACAGGAAGCCGTAATTTAATTTTAAGGATGGCACGTCCATTAACAATTATTGGAGGCCCTGGCTTTTTTACTGATTTTAAGCATCATATTACATCAATGGCAATTGAAGAAACTTCTGCATGTTTTATTGATGTTCAGAAAATGATGGAACTAATAAAAGAAAATAAGGATTTTGCAATAGCAATGCTAAAGTGGGTCAATATTCATACTCAAAATAATTATTTAAAGCTGGTTGAATTAACTCAAAAAGGAATGCACGGAAGAATAGCCGGCGCATTGATTTACCTAAATAATGAAGTTTTTTCAGGAAAATACGGCGACATTCGAATACATAGACAAGATCTTGCAGATTTGACTGCAATGTCTAAAGAAAGTGCAATAAGGATTTTAAAAGAATTTAAAGACGAGAACCTTATTTCCGTTGTCGGAAATACAATAATAATACATGACCTACCGAGGTTAAATGCAATAAATATTAAAGGTTAGGTTTTAGGTGACTTTTTTTTGGAAATTAGTATTTTGTTTGGAAATATAGATTGAATATTAAAATGTCGTTGATAATATATATTATTTTCATTTTTCACCTTAAAATAGTTCGCATAAATTTGGTGTTTTTTGATTTTAAATTTCGATAATACTACTTGTCCATGTAATTAATTTTGTTAGACTTTAATTTCAAATAAACGAAATACAAAGGAAATATATCTGTCAGAGAAGATGTTACAAGATGAATACCTGAATAAGTTAGAATAAGTTAGAACAACGAACTCAGCAAACGAGTCAGAAATCATTTTTTTATTGACAATTGTCACCTGGGTTTTGACAATTATTAATCTTCAGTCGCGATTATGTCAGTTGTGAATCTATTCACACAGATGTTTTTTGAAGTACATTTGCGAAGAAATTTAAACGTGAAAATTATAAAAAACAATTTAATATAAACCAAAACCAAAAACGATGAAAAAACTAAGATTACCTATCTTATTATCAGGAGCTTTAATGCTCACAGCAGCATCCCTTTTCCTAACTGGATGCGCAAAAGACGGAAATGATGGAAAAGACGGCACTAATGGAACAGATGCAATTGCAACTTGTAAAGAGTGTCACAATCCAAATGTTGTTGATAGAGTTGCAACAGAATTTGTGATGTCAAAGCACTCATATGGAGAAGCTTCAACTTCTGAGGCTGGAAACACTTCTTGTGGACCTTGTCATGAACAACAAGGTTTTAAATATGTTTGCCAAAATAACGTTTCTACTGTTTTCACATGGGATCCGGTAAATTTAAAATGGATAAATCCTTATGCAACAGTTTCAAGTTCTGCATTTGGACCTTTAACTTGCTTTACATGTCATAGTAGTTTACACACTACCTATGGTTATTCAGATCTTTCTGCCTTGACAACAATCGCAGCTGTTCCTATGACCATGTGGGGTGGTGCAAAAACAATTAATCTTACCCAAGATGGAGGCAAAAGTAATTTATGTGTGAAATGTCACCAACCTCGACCTATGACTTGTAGCGCTCAATCAGATGGCAGATTACTTAATTATGATTCAATTAGAGATAATCCAAATCTAATTTTCTGGGATAGCACAGCAGGTTTTGTGAGCAAATATATTAAACCTTCTTACAGGATGCATGTACATTATGGTGGTGTTGGAGCAATTTTCGCAGGTGTAGGAGGTATTGAAATTCCTGGAACTGAATCTTACGAAAGTTCTTCACATACAACATTAGCTTCATGCCAAAATTGTCATATGGCTCCAATTACAGGAGCAGCTGGTGGGCACTCATTTAAAGCAAAAGGCAATTTTAATGGTTGTAACGTATCAGGATGTCATACTTCAATGAGTTCAACTGCTAGTTTATTTACTGATACCAGAACTGAAATAAAAGGATTACTTGATACTCTTGCAAAACATATAAATTCGGTTGGTGCAGGGCATGACATCCTTCATAAAGATGTTTCTGTTGCAACCGATGGATCATATAATAATTTATGGTATGGTTTAACTACAAATAATTATGATGGTTATACTGATATTTATGATGCAAGTGCAAACCCAACAGGATATTGGTCATTAACAGGATCAGCAACATTAAAGAAATTTCCAACTTTAAAATTTGTACATTTAGCAGCTATGATTAACTTTCAATTATGTTTAAGAGAATATAGTTTAGGTGTTCATAACACTCAATATTCAAGAGCACTTTTAACAAATTCAATTGCAGCACTTGTTGCAGCAGGATACTAAGAATTAAGGATATAGTAAAAAGGCTGTTTCATTTTGAAACAGCCTTTTTCAATTAATCTGTTCATAAAAATATATACATTATCAACTAAATAAAAGAAATGAAAACTAAAATCCTTTTTTATATTGCTTTTTTAGCATTTATCTTTGGTAGTTGTACCAAAGACATCATGGAACCTAAAGTAACTGTTATAACGCCCAATGCATCAGCAAAGTTCTCAACAGATGTTTATCCTGTTTTTTCAACTTATAGTTGCACAACTTGCCATGGAACATCGGGTGGCCTTACCTTAAGTGGAACCCCATCAACCGTTAGGACAAATTTATTAGTAAACGCTGTTATTCCAAGTAATTCTGCTGCAAGTTTGTTATTTATAAAATTTAATGGTGCCAATAATGGAACTCATAATGGCAAAACTCTAACTGCAACAGAAGTATCCAACATAAAAGGCTGGATTGATTCTGGTGCCTTGGATAACTAAACCTCATTATAAATAAATATCTAAAAGAAAATATATGAAAAAATATCTATCAAATTTGGAATTGAAACGCATAGCTATATCTATTATGCTGGCATTTTTTGCGACAAGTTTTATATTTGCACAGCAAGCAACAAAAGAGCCTAACAAGCCTGTTTCTGACACTTATAACAGTGGAACATTTTTAGAAAATCAAACTGTAATCACTAATCCTGCAAAATGCTTTGAATTTGTTATTAACCATCGTTTTGGCAAAATAAGTGATGGTAGTAAAGAAGCTTGGGGAGTTTATTCTCCTTCTAATATCCGCCTGGGCGTAAATTATAGTATTAATAATAGACTTCAAGTTGGAATTGGAGCTACAAAAGGTGATAAACAAACTGATTTGAACTTAAAATGGAGCTTTTTACAACAAACGACTAATGGTAAAATTCCAGTCTCAATGACATATTATGGAAGTGTAATGTTTGACGGAAGGGATACTAAAAGCTTTAATTATACTAACTTCAAGGAAGCTCATCGCTTTTCTTATTTTAATGAAATACTTATTTCTCGTCGTTTTTGTAAGTTTTTTAATTTACAAGTGGCTCCAACTTATGTTCATTACAATGTTACTGAATCAGCAAGCGACACAAGTGTTGTAAGATTAAGAAGAAACGATAACTTTGGCATGTCAGTTTTAGGTAAATTAAATATCAATTCTACAATATCACTATTCTTTGAGTATGATCATAACTTTACTTTGATTTATAAAAAAGTTAATGATGTTTACAAAGAAGCAAAACCAGTGATATCAGTTGGTTTTGAAAAAGCCACTGGTACTCATTCATTCCAATTATTCGTAACAACAGGCGAATCCATTAATTATCAAAAGAACATGGTATATAACAAAAATACTTTCTTTGATGATGGTGGTGTTTTAAGTGGTTTAATGATAGGATTTAATATTACAAGAGTATTCTACTAAGATGGCAGATTTCAAAGCTTAAATTAAAGAAGTTAAAGATAATGTGTTTATGTTAATTTCCTTCGCAAACTATAAATATCTTTTTTACTGATAGCCTTCTGGACTTTAAGTCAGGAATGAAAATTAAAAAACTACGACCTTTACGTCGTAGTTTTTTAGCATATAAACATTAAGGTTTTTTAACACAAAAATAATTATAAACGAATTAAAAAGAAAAATATGTTGAATTTTATTAAGGCTACTACATTATTAGTATTATTGAGTTTTCTTTTATTTATAGGCAATTTATACTCTCAAACAAATGAAGATTGCTATGGATGTCATAGTGACAAATCCTTAACTAAATCAACAAAGGGAAAATCTGTTTCATTATTTGTCAACAGTAATGTAATTGGCAATTCTATTCATAAATCCTTAAAATGTGTTTCCTGTCATCCGGGTGCTAATGTAACGGATTTTCCTCATCCAGAGAATTTAAAAAGTGTTGATTGTGGTAGTTGCCATAAAAATGCGCAATATCAATTTGCTATGAGTATACATGGGCAGGCATTAAAATTTAATGCACCTTATGCCCCTGATTGTAAAGAGTGTCATGGCAAGCATGATGTATTACCACATACTTCGACAAAATCTACAACTTATAAGACAAACATTCCTATTTTATGCGGTAAGTGTCATAAAGAAGGTGCCCCTGTTGCACGATTATATAATATTACCATGCAAAATATTCTCACAAATTATAGTGAGAGTATTCATGGAAAAGGATTATTTGAAAGAGGCTTAATTGTATCTGCTACATGCAATGATTGCCATAGTAACCATTTGATTTTACCTCATACAAACGCTCAATCAAGTACATCAAGTTCAAGAATCGCAAGTACATGTATGAAATGTCATGCTAATATAGAGCATGTGCATAAAAAAATTATTAAAAGAGAATTGTGGGAGAAAAAAGTTGGAGCTGTGCCCGCATGTAATGATTGTCATTCGCCTCATATTATTAAAGTTCAAAAAGCTGAAACCTCTATTTCAAATCAGATTTGTTTAAAATGTCATGAAACAGATAACGCATTTAAAATTGTTGATGGGAAAAAAGTTTCGTTGAAAGTACATACCGACGATTTTTTAAATTCTGCACATAAAAATTTTGCATGCAATAAGTGTCATACCGATGTTACACTTGATAAAAAGTCGGTTCGACCTTGTATAACTGTAAATAAAGTTGATTGTTCTATATGTCATAAAGAAGTTTCAGATATTTATAACAATAGTGGTCATGGTCAGGCTTATTTTAAAAATAAAAAATCAAATGCTCCTTATTGTACTGATTGTCACGGCACACATAGAGTATTAAGTAGATACGATGATTCTTCTTCAACAAACAGAGCTGTAATTCCAAAACTTTGCGGAAAATGTCATAATAAAAATGGTAAAGCCGTCATCAACACTCATTTAAAAGAAATTGACGCATTTAGCGATTATTCCTCAAGTGTTCATGGGAAAGGATTGATGGAGAAAGGTTTATTGGCGAGTGCTATTTGTACCGATTGTCATACTTCTCATAATATTTTAAAAGAATCAGATCCTAATTCAACAGTAAGCCCTCTTAACATTCCTGCTACATGTGGAAAATGTCATAAAAGTATTTATAACGATTATTTAAGTGGTGATCACTCTATATTAAATAACACTGCTGATAAAAAGTTTCCGACTTGTGCAAATTGCCATACGGCTCATACTGTTACTGAAATTGATAAAGATAAATTCTTAACTGAAATTACGCTTCAATGTGGGACTTGTCATAAAAAACTTTCAGAAACATACATGGAAACTTATCATGGTAAGGCTTATTCCCTTGGATATTTAAAAGCCGCCAGATGTTCTGATTGTCATGGGGCACACCACATTTTAAATATGGCTAATCCCGAATCGAGTGTTGGTCAGAAAAACATTGTCAGAACTTGTAAGAAATGTCATAAAAACGCAAATGTTGAATTCACGGGATATTTGACACATGCTACTCATAATGATAATAATGTATTGTATTATACATTCTGGGGAATGACAACCTTACTTTTAAGTGTTTTTGGATTTTTTGGACTTCATACAATACTATGGATTCCTCGCTCAATTATGGAAGCTAGGAAAAAGAAACGACATCCACATCCTCAGGGAGAAGTGAAATATTTCCGCCGATTTACAAAAAGCCAAAGAATCACTCACATCTTTGTAATATTAAGTTTCTTATTGTTGGCTTCAACAGGTATGATGCTTAAGTTTGCACACACAAGTTGGGCTAATAATTTGGCAAAACTTATTGGGGGGGTTCAGGTTGCCGGAAATATCCATCGTTTTGCTGCTTTGGTTACATTTGGCTACTTTATTTTCCACATATTCTCCTTATTGAGAATGAAAAAGACTCAAAAGAAATCGATTGCGTCATTCATTTTCGGACCTAATACACTTATGTTTAATAAACAAGACATAAAAGATTTTATTGGAACAGTTAAATGGTTCCTCGGAAAAGGTGAACGTCCTAAATATGGCAGATGGACTTATTGGGAAAAATTTGATTATATGGCCGTATTCTGGGGAGTTGCCGTTATTGGCTTCTCAGGTTTAATCTTATGGTTCCCTGAGTTATTTACCAAAATATTCCCCGGTTGGATTATTAATGTTTCGCAAATCATACATAGTGATGAAGCGCTTTTGGCTGTGGTTTTCATTTTTACAATTCACTTTTTTAATACACATTTACGTCCTGAATCATTCCCAATGGATACTGTAATATTTACAGGCCATGTGGAAGCAGAAGAATATAAAAAAGACAGACCGAAAGAATGGGAAGAGCTCGAAAAATCAGGTAATCTCGAAAATTACGTTGTTAAAAAAGAAATTTCTAAATCATGGATGAAAATCGTAAGATTCTTTGGTTTCTTATTCTTGTTTACCGGAATTATATTGGTTATTCTTATCATTTTCTCATTAATAGCAGGTAAATACTAAAATCTGAAAATTATATACTTGCCACAGATTCACAGAATAAACTCATCTGCGAATCTGTGGCATTATTGTTTTAAATATCCACCATAAAACGAAAATCCTAATGTTATAAGAATTAATTACTAAATTTGCATTGAACAATTAATTACTGCATTTAGCAAGATTTGAATGATATTTCATGAAAATATTGATTATTGAAGACGAGAAAACCCTTACCGATTCAATGCTGGAATATCTGGTAGAAGATGGGCATGTTTGTGAAACGGTGTACACATATTATGATGCAATTGAAAAAATTGAATTATATGATTATGATTGTATTGTAGTGGATATTAATTTGCCAGATGGAAGCGGGCTTGATATCATTCGTCGAGTGAAGCAAAATTCAAAATCCTTAGGTATTATTATCATTTCTGCCCGAAATTCGTTAGAAAACAAAATTGAAGGCTTGGAAATCGGTGCTGATCATTATCTTACAAAACCTTTCCATTTGGCTGAACTAAATGCTCATTTGAAATCTATAAACCGAAGAATTAATTTCAATGGAAATGAACAGATTGTTTGTAATGAAATTAAACTTCTGCCCAACCAGCATCAGGTATTTATAAATGAAAAAGAAGTGAAATTGACGAAAAAGGAATATGAATTGCTGGTTTTTTTTATTTCTAATAAAAACAAAGTAATCACAAAATCAGGTTTAGCAGAGCATTTATGGGGTGATTATATGGATATGGCAGATTCTTTCGATTTTATTTATACTCATATTAAAAACCTAAGAAATAAACTTTTAAAAGAAGGTTGCGCAGATTATATCAGAACTATTTATGGAGTGGGTTATAAGTTTGATTTATCCTAATATTTGACCATATTAAACTCGACAATATTTAATCCAAAAACAATCTGATGAAGCTATTAACCAAAACAAGTCTGAATTATTTATCGGTTACCTTGTTTGTTTTTTTGTTTGCTGTGATTGCTTTTTATTTTCTACTGCGTCATCAGGTGAATCAGAATATTAATATTGAACTTGAAAAAAGAAAAAACAATATTACCAATCAATTGCTTTCGGCACATTCGTCGGTTTATACTCCGCCAAATCAAAACGAAAGGGTAATAATTACTCCCCTTAAAACAATAAATTCGCCTCAATTATCATTTTGCGATACCCTGTTTTATGATAATATCGCTCATAAATATGTCCCATTCCGTCAGCTTGGGTTTATTGCCAGTTTTAACCATGCTGAATTTTATGTCCAAATATATAAGTCGCTTGAAGAAACAGATAATCTAATCGTAAGAATATTCATGATTATGACTTTTCTGGTTTTTCTCATCATTATTACACTGCTGATTACAGTAAGGCATACTTCACTCAGAGCCTGGAATGTGTTTTATGATACCATCAAAAAGATAAATAATTATGATATTAATTCGCATAATGAATTCTCGTTGAAGGATTCGGATGTGAAAGAGTTCGACGATTTAAACCGTGTATTGCTTGCCATGACGCAACGCATTGAGAAGGATTATGCTAACATGAAAGAATATACTGAAAATGCCTCGCACGAATTGCAAACACCTTTAGCTATAATTAATTTAAAAATGGAGATGTTGCTTCAATCGCAAAATCTCGACCAAAAACAATTAAAGACCATTGCTGAAGCTTATCAAGCCTCAAATCAACTTTCGAAACTCAACAAAACTTTACTTTTACTGGCTAAAATAGAAAACAGGCAATTTCCTGAATCAAAACCTGTAGATCCACAAAGTGTGATTGAAGGACAACTTGAAAATCTGGAAGATTTAATCGATTCGAAACAAATCAGAGTGAATAAACATTTTGATGAAGCAATTGTGCTGAACATGAATCCTTATCTGGCAGACATCCTTTTTGCAAATCTTATTAAGAATGCTATCAGACACAATCTGACAGGGGGAGAATTAAACATTAAATTGTCGACAAATTCCATTACTATTTCGAATTCAGGTGAGGAACTGCGCATCGACAAGCATTCACTTTTTGAAAGGTTTCATAAACAATCATCTTCGCCCGAATCGCTTGGACTGGGTTTAGCGATAGTGAAGAAAACATGCGAAATGTATGGTTTCGGGATACGTTATTTCTATGAAAATAGCCTCCATCATTTTCAGATTGAATTGGGGAAAAAGACTGAAGGGAGTTAGGGTGTTTGATCAGGAAAACAAATTTTATTGATTTTAATCTACCATCAATTCATTAATGAAAATCCAGGATTTATTCCCTTCGCCTGGATGTCCTTTTGGACATACGCCCCTGTTCTTTGCTGAAAAACGAACATAGCGGGCATTTACTGTTTTAACATCCTTCCTGAAAGTGTTTAATCCTTTTACAACACTCCATCGCATAGGATCATTTTCTAAGGAAGTTAGTGGCATGAATTCAATCCCGTCGCTTGAATATTCTACCTTAATCTCAATGGGTTCAAATATCCATGAACCCGGAGTGGATAGATAGTTGAGCCTTACATGATTTATCATTGTTAATTTTCCGAGGTCGATGGTTGCTGAAAAATCCTCACCTTCGAATCCCAGCCAGGTTTTATCCATAAAATCTTTTGTCCCATAATCACTATCGGTAAGACTTGCTGCCCCATTGGCTTTGTATTTTTCGCTGGGTTGATTTTTCAATGTTACTTTACATTTATATGAAATTGGCAGTTTAATCTTTGTCGTCTCCCCAATTTTTTCTTTTCCATAAAAAGCCTGAGCTTTAAATTCTATTTGTTTATTAATTTTAATGGGTCCATTGAACAAGGTCGATTTTTCAGTCGGTTCAGTGCCATCAATACTGTAATGTATTTTTAAGCTCTCGTTTTCCACCTTAGTTTTCAGTTCTATTAAGAGTTCATCTTTTGCTTCGTAATACTTATAGCTGAATTCAGGTGAATCTATCACTTGGGCTTTTCCTTTGATTTCGATCACCACCACTGAATTATTTGCATCCGGTGCTTCATCAGGCAAGGTGATTTCAAGCATTAAACCGGTTCTCTTACAAGCAAGCGGTTTTTGTTGCGGATCAGACAATAAATACACTTTTGTAGCTGTATTAATCAGATTTGAAATCACTATTTTTTTATCGTTGGGCCAATCGAACACATGAAAATACAAACGAGTTCCTTCGGAAATATTTTTCTGAGTACATCTGCCAAAACTGAGCTTTTTAAAAGGACTTGCCTGAGTTCCATAAATTGACTCGCTATTCGTTTTCATCCAATTGCCTATTGCTTTTAAGCGCTCGATGCTTTCTTGTGGAAATAATCCTTCTGAAGTGGGACCCACATTTAATAAGAGATTTCCCCCTTTCGAAGCAACTTCTACCAAGGTTTGTATCAGTTCTTTTGCCGACTTCCAGTTTTTATCAAATTTATTAAAACCCCAATGGTCGTTCATGGTCATGCAGGTTTCCCAATCGATGCCGGGCAAACCATTTTCGGGAATTTCCTGTTCGGGAGTGCCATAATCGCCCAAAGCTTCGGGGTTTTTGTTCAACCCTCCCATGCCGTCGCGATAGCAATCGATGCGATTATTGATAATCATATTGGGCTTAAGTTTCCTTAAATAATTGAACAAATCGGTGGCATATTTATGATTCCAGGTCGATTCCCATTCGCCATCAAACCAAAGAATGCTGATGTCGCCATAGTTGCTGACAATTTCGGTGAGTTCATTTTTAAGATAGCTGAAATATTTTTCGAAATCAGCACCATCAATGGGTCTGATGGTGGTTTCCCATTCGCGGCGGGGAAGATAATCGGGATGATGCCAATCCATGATGGAATGATACCAACAAATTTTCGTGTTATATTTTCGGCAGGCATCGGCAAGTTCTTTCAAAATATCGCGTTTAAAAGGCGTATTCATCACATCGAAATCGGTGAATTTTGAATCGAATAAACAAAAACCATCGTGGTGTTTTGAGGTTAAGACAATATATTTCATCCCTGCATCTTTCGCCATTTTAACCCAGTCTTCTGCATTAAATTTAACCGGATTAAATTGCGTCATGAGTTTCTCATATTCGGCAACCGGAATTTTGGCAGTTTCACGAATCCATTCGGCATGGGTTTTTTCATTGCCCCACTGACCGGCAGGTATTGAATATAAACCCCAATGCAGGAACATGCCAAAGCGGGCTTCGCGCCACCACTCCATTCGCTTGTTGTTGTCTTTTTGAGGAGAATCTGATTGCGCATATAGACTATTTAAGCCCAGCAGCATCAGTAAAACAAAAATAATATTGTGCTTTTTCATGATAATTAATGTTGGATAAAGAGGGTTTAACTGAAGGGAATTAGGCTGGAAGGATAGTAAAACAATTATTCTAAACTTTAATGAGCATAAAGATAAATGCAAATTATTCTTTTTTCATTCACCTAAAATCTTCAGGAGAAATTCTTTTAATACCGGAAGCTTGTTAAATATTATTTGCCATACTTCTTTTTCATCAATGCCAAAGTAATCGTGTGCTATGATGTTTCTAAAGAAACATATCTTTTGCCATTCCATCTCGTGATAATCTTCTTTAAAACTTTCGCTAAGTTTATTTGCCATCTCTCCTATTACCACAAAATTCATCATGGCTGCATCGAAATGGATATAATCTTTTGAAAACTCTTCCACGTTTGAAAAGCGGCTGCATATTTCCTGTATTTTATTAACCGCTTCGAGCATGTTGGTGCAAATAGCCTGATCTTTACTAAGCATAAATTGCATCTTTTAATATGAGCGATTTAAAAACCGGTTTGATGGCGCCTTCTCTACATAAATCTATGTTTTTATGAAAGTATGTGCTTAACGACTCTCGCAGCTCGTATTTTTTATCAAACAAATCGTCTGTGTTTTCATCAAACTCAACTATTACATCAATGTCGCTCATTTCGGTTGCTTCGCCTCGGGCATAAGAACCAAAAATCCCAATCTTTACGACATTATATTTCATCTTAAACAAATCTTTGTTCAATTTAAAATAATCTAATATCTCGATTTTGTTTAACAATGCCATTTTGAACTTTGCTATATGATTACGCAAAAGTAATATTTTTTCTGAAAAGAAGGGGGTTAGACTGAAGGAAGTTAGGCTGAAGGGATAGTTATCTTTTTTGTTTGAAATGGATTTCTCTTTATTTGGTCCAGTTTTCTATTCTTAAACCGACTATTCTCTCAAACTCTTTTTCGTTATTTGTAATCAAAGTCAAATCAAGACTTTTGGCATGAGCTGCAATTAATGTATCTAAAGGACCAATGGGCGTCCCTTTTTTCTCCAATTCTGCCCTAATAATACCATATTCAATGGTTGCATTATAGTCAAAACTCAATATTTCGAGTGGTGTTAAAAACTCATCTAATGCTTCTTGATTTTTTATTGGATTTGAACTTTTCATTATTCCAAACTGAAGTTCAGCCAGTGTGATTGAAGATATTCCGATATCACCAATAGACAAGCTCCTGAATTTATCAAAAACCTGAACTGGTCTTTTTTTGATGATATAGATGCAAATATTTGTGTCTAATAAATATTCCATTAGTCAAACATTTCTCTATGTTGAATGTCTGGTTGGTCTCTGTTTTCCATGAAGTCAGAAGTAAATGAGTGGGTACTATCAATCAAATTTTGCCAGGGATTATGAAAGGGGATAATAAATATCGAATTCCCAACTTTTTTAATATAAACCTTGTCGTCATCAATCTTCATTTGTTGTGGAATGACGATTTCCTGCATACCTTTTTTGCTTTTTATATCAATAGTTTCTACTCTCATATCATTTTATATTTAGTGCAAATATAAGTTTTTTTTTCAAGGGCAAATTATCCAATATTCAAAGTCGATTTGCAACATCGGCTTAGCTGCATCACATAATTATATATATAGTTTAGAGAGGGGATAGATTAAACTGTAAAAACAAATGTTTCTGCATCTGTTTTGTTTATCGGAAATTTTATTTTTTCTTCTTTCATGCCTTCCAAATGAAAATGAATAGCATCCAGTATATGTTTTTCAGTAATAGCTTTTGTTTTACCTGTTGCAATACAACCGGGTAAATCGGGGATATAGGCGCTGTAACCTGTTTCTGTTTTTTCGAAAATGATTAAATATTTTAACATGATTTCTAATCCTGTATTAATTGTGCTTGTTTTAATATACTGTTCAATGTTCCTTTTGCAAAATCAGCTTAGTTGCGGTTTTTTGTTGTTTTTACTTTACCTGACTTCTCTGAAATTGTATTTATTTTCTTCAATCCTTTTTCAATATATTTAAAGATAGTATCTGCAGAATTTTTTTCTGAACGTTTTTTCTCTAATTCATTAATAACTGAAAAATAAACATTTTGAACTAGTTCATTTCCCTTTTCTAAACCACCACTTATAACTTTAATCTCAACTTTACCAGATTTATTTGTACTAGTTGTAAGTGAAACCTCAAAATCAATAGTCCCTTCAATAATATACCCACCTGGAAGACCTTCATTGATTTCTTCCAATGTTTTGCTAATAAATTCTTGAAGTAAAATTTCCATTATTTAAATTTGATAACATCAACTTTATCAATTCCTCCATCAATAAAAGTAAAAATCAATGCATCTGCTCTTGGATAGTCCTTTTTTGCTCTTTTAATAAGTTTATTTCGTATAGTAGTATATTGTCCCCCTCCGAAACTAATAACAGCGCCTTTTACTGTCCCCAAATATTCATATTCCATTACAGGTCTTGAATCAACAAAAATGTAATATCCTTCTAATTGTTGAACCTCACCTGTGCATTTTTTGGGTTCGTAATTAGCAATTGTAAATGCGACTAATGTGGTAAAACAGATTCCGATAAAACTACCTAAAATTATTTTTTTCATTTTAATAAAATGTTTATGTTTTGCATACTCTATTATTAGTTTTCTGCTTCCCTATTTTTTCAAGTGATCTCCAAATTCCATTAAAGAAATTAAAGAGCAAATATAATTATTATTCTTTTCAATTATTTCAAAAACAATATGAGTAGAATTTCTTAAACTTGAATAGGCAGAGCCTATGCCGAATTAGGTACGCAATTATAATTTAAAATTAATTGTTGGAGTAATTGAAATGAAATTTGCTTTTGATCTAATATCATAAACACCATAATTACTCACGATATTATTAGTTTTTATTCGATAATATTCAAGGTCTACTCTTATTCCTAAACTCAACCATTTTAATAAATCCCAATTATGACTATAATCAAAAGCAAATCCAAGATTTGTGTTATAAATTTCATCAACGATTTTTGAATAAGAAGCATTATTATGATCAAGAATTATCATCTGTCCTAATCCACTTTGATAAACGGCTAATCCAAATCCAAATGAAAAACTTGACTTCCTTGAAATTTTAGTATAGTTTCTAACTTTTAATTTTAAACTTGTAACTCCCCAATCTACACTCCAATCAGAATAATACCCTGTATTTATAACTTGTAATCTTTTATCAAGCACGCTTCTTGAAATATTGTTTCCAAAATGACCAATATCTAATCCAATTCCTATTTTAGAATTATTATTTTTAGTATTAAAGTATGCTGCAAAACTAATAAGTTTAATATTCAAATTAAAGTCTTGAAAATCATCTGTTACTATACCTTCATTAGACAATTTCATTGAGCAACCAAACATAGGGATTCCTATTTCAAAGAACCATCCTTTTTTCGGAATATTCCATTTGGTAGAATCATTTTGAGATAAGCAATTAAAACTGATTGCTAACATTAAAGCTACTAGAACTGTCGATTTTTTCATTTTGTTATTCTATTTTTTTAGCTTACTCTTTTGGCTTTTCAGCAACCGCCCCGTTTTTTCAAGTGGTATCTAATCTCCACCTTTATTTAAAAAAAAGCTTCCATCTTTTCGAAAGATGGAAGCTTTTGCTAATTTCATTCCTCAATTATCTCAAAAACAATATGTGTTGCCGTGGTCAGGCTTGAGTTGGTGGCAATGATATGGGTTTTAGTGAGATCGGATAATACTTGTGTGGATGGTTTTTCGTATTGGACTCCTGCTGTGGCTTTGAAATCAGTAGTCTTACCGGGAGTGTTATTATCGATGGCTGAACTGATGTAGGCATCTTCGGTTCCATCTACCAAAATTCTGAATTTATCGGTAGGTTTAGTATGATGAATGCATATTTTTACGAATCCGGCGGCAGGAATATGTTTCAGATATTTTTTATCATGACCATGATTCATGATTTTGCTCAAATCGAAAAATGAATTGATTTTTTTTTGTGGATCGGGACCCAGTGAATAGAAGAATCTTAAAAAACCAAGATTGCGGTTTTGTTGTAAAATAAGAGCATTAACGGCATCAATCACATCTGAGCTATCGGTATTATAATCGCCAATAAATCCGTGCTGTGCTGTGCGTGCAGCTTTAAGGTCGTCATGATATGCCATCACTTCGGCGGCTGCGGCAGTTAAACCACTAAAAGTGCCCATTGCGGTGGCCAGACCTTTTAAGGCAACTTCTCTATTTTCATAAGAACCGCGATAAAAACGATTGCGGTCGTTGCCCCAAATGCTTTTATATTCGTTGGTGCGTTTGCCATAAACAGCGCGAATTAAATCGTCGAAATGATCTAATCTTTCGCTAAAAATCATATACTTAGTTTCTACCAAATCGGTGCTGCCGATTTTTGTTGAAAACATACTGTATTTAAGCCTCATCGTGTCGAGCAGGGCTTGAAACCCGATGTGTGTTTCGCCATAAATTGTTACGAACAAGGGGTGAGGAGGGCTTGCTTGATAAGTATATAACACATCGTGTGTGTAAGTTACAATGCCCAGTGCGTTTTCGACGCTTTCTTTCATAGGACCATGAAACATATCATGACTTCCTTGCCAATCAAGGGTATACATAGCTTTGAATTTTTAAGTTTTTGTTTGAATTATTTTATTTAGAATTGAATTGTTTTATTTCGGTTTGAATAGGTTTGATTTTGGACTGTAAAATTACAAAAGAATTTGTTTGCATTTTCACTTTTCATGAAAAATAATTCAAAAAAATGTATTTTTCTTCAGCCAAGTCAAAACACGAATATGTATCTGTTTGATTATCTGTAGTAATTCGCATAAAAGTAAGTGAATATTATTTTGTAAAACCAATCAAGTTATGGCAATTTTTCGAATCCTAAGCATACTAGAAAAGAGTGTGTTGTGCAGAATGGGCATCGTCAGCGTATTATGCCAATAGTTCTCGTGAACTTTGCTCCTAGTATACGTATTATGCCAAAAGTTCTCGTGAACTTTGCTCCTAGTATGCGTATTATGCTAAAAGTTCTCGTGAACTTTGCTCGTAGTATACGTATTATGCCAAAAGTTCACGCCAACTTTGCTCCTAGTATGCGTATTATGCTAAAAGTTCACGTGAACTTTGCCCGTAATACGCTTATTATTAAAGCCCCAAATTCAAAGTCCCAAGCCCCAAATTCCAAGGAGAGCACCCCTTGGGACTTGGAATTTGAAATTTGAGACTTGGGACTTCCCCCCTTCAGCCTAAAATCCTTCAGCCTAAAAAATATTCCTACCTTTGTTGCAAAATTCACCCATCATGGACACATTCACACATACCGATGCTGAGGGCAAAGCCTCTATGGTTGATGTCGGCGGCAAACCTCAGCAATTGCGCATGGCAAGGGCAAAGGGCTTCATCCGTTTGCAGGCAGCCACTGTGCAAAAGATTCAGGAAAACAGCATTAAAAAAGGCGATGTGCTGACCCTTGCCGAAATAGCCGGCATACAGGCAGCCAAACAAACCGGCACTTTGATTCCGCTTTGCCATCCGCTTTTGCTCACTCAAATAAAAGTGAAAACACTTTTGATGGAAAACGGAGTGGAGATTAGCTCGGAAGTCAGATGCATTGGGCAAACCGGCGTGGAAATGGAAGCCCTCACGGCGGTTTCGGTGGCTTTATTGACGATTTATGATATGTGCAAGGCGGTGGATAAAGAGATGGTGATTGAATCGGTTTTATTAGTTGAGAAAATTAAAAAAGACTGTTAGGCGCCGTGCTTCAAAAACGATACATCGCTGAATATAGTGCAATTGTTAAAAGAAAATATTAATTTTGTTTTTTTAAATTATAATTTAAGCGAATATGGAAGACTTAAGAATTAAAAGATTAGTGATTAATAAACTGGGTGTTTTTGAACATTTAGACTTATCGTTCGAAAAAAATAAGTTAGAAGATAAGGCTGAAATACACATTTTTACAGGTGAAAACGGAACAGGAAAATCGACTTTACTAGAAGCTCTTACTTTTTTCGATAGTGTTTATAATGAATATCTTAGGGATGATAGAAAAGATATTGATAATTCTTCATTTATAAAAAAGATTTGGGGCGATAGAAAACACCCCGAACTTGGTATTGGATTATATTTTGAAAAAAGGAAACTAGAATTTTTTAATTTTGGTTTTAATGAAAATATTGATGATCTAAATTTCTGGAATTTATACTATCGTTTATTACAACAAGAGGATATTAAAGATTATCACTCATATAATTTTTTTGCCTATAATGGACATCGGCAACTTAGAGACACCAATGTTGAGGTAATGAAAAAAATTGATTTCAATCCAATAACAGAGGCATTGATATTCGATAAGACGAATACTAATGTTAATCTGTTTCAATGGATAGCCAATAATAAAACAAGGGCTGCATTAGCATTTCAAAAAGGGAAAATAAAAGATTCTGAAAATTATCTTTTTTCAATTCAAAGAATTGAAAAAGCAATTGGTGAAATTATTGGAAAAGATATTTCGTTTATTCTTGATGAACACTTGTTAAATGTAATGGTAAAGATTAATGACATTCCAATATATTATAATACTTTGGCTGATGGTTATAAGTCAATAATAAGTTGGCTTACTGATTTAATATTCAGATTAGATTATATGCCTTCAGAAGGGAAAGAAAACTTTACTTTGTTTTTAGATGAAATTGATATTCATCTTCATCCGGCAGCACAAAGAAGAATATTACCAGTTATTCAAAAACTTTTTCCTAAAGCACAAATATTCTTAACTACTCATTCTCCATTTATTATTGGGTCTATAGATGGTGCTTGGGTCTATAAATTCAAATTAGATGAAAAGGGAAATTCCGTTTTGGATGGAAAACCGTTTCTAACCGAAGATGCAAAAAGTTACCGATATATTCTCGAACAAGTATTTGACATTAACAAGCAGTTTGGAATTGAAATTGAAAAAAGATTAGACGAGTTTTATAAAATCCGTGATGAAATAATTAAAAATTCAACCGTAATTTCTACTAATGGGCCTTCGGTTCATGGCTTGACAAAAATCGCCAGAGAATTAGCAGTTCAAAGCGAAGAATTGAGAGCAATAATGGGCAATGAATTAAAACAATTATCAAGAATTATCAAAAAAGAAATCACACTATAAAATGAGAAAGTTTATCAGAGGAGAATCCCCAGACTTTCTCAAAAGTAGGTGGAAAAAATGGGGCAATAGTTATATAAACAACAGAAAAAAGAATACTGGTTTTCCTTTTCAGTGGCCTACTTATAAAAGAGTAAAAATAAACACTTTGCTTGAGCCTCTATTAGCCGCATTAACAGACAACCATTGTTCTTTCTGCGACAATTTTCCAATAAGAAGTAAAGAAGATTCTATAGACCATTTCAAACCTAAATCAAGGCCGGCGTATTACGATTTAGTTTGCCAATGGGAAAACCTTTATTATTGTTGTCAAAATTGCCAACAATATAAATTAGAACAATACAATCAATACTTACTAAGACCTGATTCAAATGACTACTCTTTTGACGATTATTTTATTTACTCTTATAACTCTCATGAAATTAAACCACATCCAGCATTGACAGCAAGTAAGATAAGAAAAGCACAAACCACAATTGACATTTTTGGGTTAAATGACAAAGGGCATATTGCAGCAAGACGAATTTCATTAGAAAGATACGAAGGGAAAAAAATTCACAACCAGAAAATAGAGATTAATGATTTCCCCTATCGCTTTACAATTTTAGATTAAAATAAATATTAACTATCACGATTACATAACAGGCGATTGCTTTAAATGGCAGACAGATACTGCAAATTTGCAAACTTTTTGATTTACCACCGAAAGCCTTCAGCCTAAACAAGCTTGAAAAATGCCAGAATTTGAAATACTATCCGTAAATATTTCCACTAAAAAAGGAACCGTAAAAGAAGCAGTTGAAGAAATCCAGATTGATAAAAAGGGAATCAAAAACGATGCTCATGCCGGCGATTGGAACCGTCAGCTGAGTTTTTTGGGCATCGAAAGTATCAAAAAGTTTGAGAAGCAAGCCAAACGCAAGATGCAATTTGGCGAGTTTGCCGAAAACCTCACCACCAAAGGAATTGATTTGCCCAAAGTGAAACCACTGGATAAACTTTTCATTGGCAAATGTGTGCTCGAAATCACCCAAATAGGCAAGCATTGTCATGGCGATAAATGTGCCATCTATACAGAGGTTGGCAATTGCATCATGCCCAAAGAAGGGGTGTTTGCAAGGGTGATTAAAACGGGAAGCATCAAGGCAGGCGATGTGGGAGTGTATGAACCTAAAGTGATTAAAGCTTGTGTGATAACCATGAGCGACCGTGCCAGCAGTGGCGTTTATGAAGACCGTTCGGGGGTGTTGATTGCCGATACGTTGAGCGATTATTTTGATAAGAACCAACGAAAATTTTCGGTCAGTCGTCAGGTGATTCCCGACGATGCCGAAATGCTGACCACCCTTGTTACAAAAGAAATCAAGAAACAAACCGATATTGTTTTTACTTGTGGTGGCACAGGAATAGGTCCCCGCGACATCACCCCCGAAACCCTTTTGCCTTTAATTGAAAAACAATTGCCCGGCATAATGGAAATGGTGCGAATGAAGTTCGGAGCAGAAAAACCCAATGCATTGCTCAGTCGCAGTGTGGCAGGCATTTCGCAAAACACCCTCATTTTCGCTTTGCCCGGCAGCGTAAATGCTGTGAAAGAATACATGAGTGTGATTATTCCCCTCCTGCAACACGCCATTTACATGAAATACGGTCTCGACATTCATTAACCTTAACCTTAACCTCAACCTTATCCTCAATCTCAACCTTAACCTCAACCTCAAAATGACCTCCTCAGGAATCACCCGCGATGAAGCATTGAAATTACTTCATCAATATATTAAAAAAGAAAGCATGATAGCCCATTGCCTTGCCTCGGAGGCGGTGATGCGACATTTGGCTGTCAGAATGAATCACGACCCCGAAAAGTGGGCAATGGCAGGTTTGCTGCACGATGTGGATGTAGAAATCACCAATGCCGATGCTGCCACACACGGACAGGTTTGCATTGAAATATTGCGCAAGGCAGGGGTGGACGAAGAAGTTATTGATGCCATCAGTACGCATAATGAATATTCGAGTCCAAAGCCGCGCTCAACAGTGTTTCAACATGCTCTGGCAGCAGGAGAAACCATCACCGGTTTGATTACTGCCACCACTTTGGTGTATCCCGATAAGAAGATAGCTTCCGTTAAACCCAAATCGGTCACCAAGCGGATGAAAGAAAAAGCATTTGCCGCTTCCGTTAAACGCGAAAATATTCTCGAATGCGAAATCATTGGCATTCCCATAGCCGAATTTGCCGAAATATCCATAGAGGCTATGAAAACCATAGCCGACGATTTAGGGCTTTGATAAGATTCAAGTCCCAAACTTCAAGATCCAAGGGGGAAAAAGGCTAAAGGATTTTAGGCTGAAGACTGAAGGAAAAGTGCCAAACACAAAATTCCAAGAGAAAGAAACTTTAAAACTAACGACGCACCCCTTGGGTCTTGGAATTTGAAATTTGGGACTTGGGTCTTTTAAATTAGTATCTTTGTAAGAAAATTAATTCAAGTGAAAAAACTATTTCTGATAATCTGTTTTATTATTTCCATAAAAAGTCAGGCACAATTTATTGGACAAAGTGGAGTGTTTTATTTAGGGACTGCAAATATTACTGTAAGTGCAGCAAATTATAGCAATCCAGATATTAGTGGCGTGGTTGTTCGTTTTAAGTGGGACAATTTAGAACAAACCCCTAACAATTTCGATTGGACCTTTATTGACAATGAAATTGCCAATGCAATTACGTATCATAAAAAAGTCTCCTTACAGCCTTTAGGCGTGCCGCATTGGCTAGATAGCATCGGGGCAAAACAGTATTATTATATCGACAAAAATTCAGCACATTCAACCTACGGACAAGTTGTATACAATGTAATTCCCTGGGATAGCATCTATGTGATCAGGTATAAAAATTTGCTGCAACATTTATCGCTTAAATATTCAAATAACTCAACTGTATCATACATAAATGCTATTGGTGTTGCTTTTTCAAGAGGCTTACCGGATACAGTGCTTACCGACACTACTCTTTTAATACAGCAAGCATTTTGGACCACTTACAATTATAATGCGGATACTTTGGGGCATTTAATGAATCAAATAACAGACTATTATATGTCATTATTTCCCTCTACTCCTTTATGGTGTTCAGTAGATTATGTGTTATTTCAGCCAAGTGCAACAGGACAGCCCAGAAACTATCTTGCCTCCATTTACTGTAATTATGGAATAGCAAATTACCCTGATAGATTTGGTTTGTTTCGTGAGGATATTTCAGCATGTAACCCACCTTCAAACATCAGTTCAGGCAGCCAATGGTACATTATGCAACAGAACTATTGCCAGACAGGAGCTCAAATGCTTTGGAGTGTTCAAGATGGACCAACCCGTATGAATCAATGTGGTATTTTACCAAACGCAAAAACAGTAGTTCTTGATTCAGCAGTAAACAAAGCATTAAGTTTTGGAATGCGATATCTTGAAATTTATGGTGCGGATATATCCGATACTTCTCTAGCCATAACAATTCAAAACACAAACAATAAGCTCGTTTCAGAAGGTTTGCAATGTAATCCAACATCAGTTTTAACCTCTAATAAGAGTGAAATCAATTTTTCAATTTACCCTAACCCAGCCGATCAAATATTAAACATTTTATTTAAAGACAATAAAAATGCTAATCAACAAATTGAAATTTATGACTCTATGGGGAGACTGTCAAAAGAACTTACTCTATCAGAATCTACTCAAATCAATATTTCAAATCTAAGAAGTGGATTATATTTTATTTATTTTAAGGGTAAAAATCAATTTAATCAAAAGTTTTTTAAACAATAAAAATTGGGAATGTGATTAACATTAAAGTATTAAACTCTTGAATTTTTGTTCTTTGAATTTTAATATTCATTATCTTTGTAAGAAAATTAATCCAAGTGAAAAAACTGTTTCTTCCTATCCTATTTCTAATATGGGTCAGCCTCATGGCACAACAGACTCATGTTGCCAAAAAGGATAAAGAATATGTTTTTAAGGATGATGTTCGTGGGAAAAATGCTTTTCGTATCATGTTTTATAACACTGAAAACACTTTCGATACTATCAAAGATTCAGTTAAAAATGATATTGATTTCACTCCTGAAGGAAACTACCACTGGACAAAATGGAAGTTCTACAACAAACTGAATCATATTGCCAAAACCATAATAACCTTAGGAGGATGGGAAGTCCCTGATATCATCATGCTCGCCGAAATAGAAAACCGTTATGTTTTAAACAGACTTATCTATTCCACACCCCTGAAAGCATTTCGCTTTGGAATTGTACATGAAGAATCGCCCGATGCAAGAGGAATAGATGTTGCCATGATTTATCGAAAAGAGAAGTTCAAAGAACTCTATCATCGTGCTATCAATATTACTTTTCCCGATCAGCCCGAATCAACAACCCGCGATATTCTGTATTTAAAAGGGATATTATCTTCAAAAGATACCATCAATATCTTTGTCAATCACTGGCCTTCCCGCTTAGGAGGTTACGAAGCTTCCATGCCTCGAAGGAAATATGTGGCGAGTGTGTTGAAAGCTGCAACCGATACTATTTTTACTTCTAATCCAAATGCAAACATCCTCATTGCAGGCGATTTTAACGACGAACCTTTCGACGAAAGCATTTCGCAAGTATTAAAAGCCCTACCTGATACAGTAACTCATTCCATGCCTGCTTTGGTAAATATGATGTATAGCAAAACAGGCAAAGAAGGCACCAATAAATATCAGGGAACTTGGTCGATTATCGACCAAATCATCCTATCCGCACCTTTATTTGTTCGGAAAAATGGTTTACAAATTACTTCAGCAGGGGCACAGATATTCAAAGCTGATTTTTTGCTTGAGGATGATGCAACTTATACCGGTAAAAAACCTTTCAGAACTTATTCGGGTATGAAATATATCGGAGGCTTCAGCGACCATTTGCCTGTTTATATTGATCTTATTCACAACCAATAATAGAGATAATTCAAAATGACCATGAATAAAATAAAACCTGAATTTCATATCTAAAATCAATGGAAAAACAGTGAGAATGGAAAAAATAAATGATATTTGCAGACCAATATTCCGTTTACAAATAAAGTCAATTAGAATGTTGGAACTATTTAACTAAGAACTTGTTTTAAATATAATTAAACATAAAAAATCATGGAAAAATCAAAAGTAATTACTTCGTTTGAATTTGAAGGTTATCGAATCACTGCCTATTTAGGTGTGGTAAGAGGCATTACGGTTCGTTCACGTAGCTTAATTGGCAATATTGCAGGAGGTTTTCAAACCTTATTTGGTGGCAATATTTCTATTTATAGAGATCTTTGCGAACAAACCCGTCAGGAATCATTTGAAATCATGATGCAACATGCCGATGCCTTAGGAGCTAATGGTATTATTGGAATGCGTTATGATGCCAATGATGTAATGAGTGGCGTCACTGAAGTTTTAGCCTATGGAACTGCCGTTAAACTCGAAAAGATATAATTCAACTAAATGTCAAAAGGGAAAGACAATAAACCACATATCGGAATTTTTGGCAGGCGAAACAATGGTAAAAGTTCTTTTATCAATGCTTTGGTTGGGCAGGAATTGTCCATAGTGTCCGATTTTGCAGGGACAACTACCGACCCGGTAAAGAAATCAATAGAAATTCCCGGCATTGGTCCGGTGATTCTGATTGATACCGCAGGCATTGATGATGTTGGCGAGTTGGGTGCCAAAAGGGTTTCGAAAACGCTCGAGGCTTTAAAGACAATAGATTTGGCGATACTAATCATCAACGAAAATCTCTTTGCCGAACCCGAAAAGAAACTCATTGACAACTTTACTGAATATGGAGTTCCCTTTTTTGTTGTACATAATAAATCGGATATTCAAGTCCTTTCACCCGTACTGAAATCCATACTGGAGAATGCTTATAAATCTATTGTTCTTGATTTTTGCTCCCTAAACCAACCTCAAACACAGATTATCATTGACACCATCAACAAGATGGTTCCAGAAAGTGCTTATCAGTCAAAATCTCTAATAGGAAACTTGATAAACCATGGGGATGTGGTTTTGCTGGTAACTCCCATTGATGCCGAAGCTCCCGAAGGCAGGATGATACTCCCTCAGGTTCAAACCATACGCGATACATTGGATAATGATGCCATTGCAGTGGTGCTGAAAGAAAGAGAGTTGGATTCCTTTTTGAGAATAATGAATCCAAAACCGGCTTTGGTCGTAACCGACAGTCAGGTGTTTCTGAAAGTAGATGCTTCTATTCCAAAAGAAATTCCGCTGACCAGTTTCAGCATTATTTTAGCGCGACAGAAATGTGACTTTAGAAACTATCTTAAAGGCACTCCGCACATTTCTCAATTAAAAGATGGTGACAAGATATTGATACTCGAATCATGTACACATCATGTTTCATGCGACGACATTGGAAGAATGAAAATACCCCGCTGGTTGAGCAATTATACAGGGAAGAATTTGACGTATGAAGTAGTAACAGGTTTGAACAAGTTACCAAACGACATTCATGACTATGCCATGGTGATACAATGTGGGGGTTGTGTCCTCACCCGCAAACAGGTATTGAACCGTTTGAAGCCGGCAATCGATGCCGGAATTCCGGTTTCCAATTATGGAATGACCATTGCTTATGTACACGGAATTTTCAATAGGGCAGTGGCTCCCTTTGTTGAATTTGAAAAGAATAATTTAGAATATTTATAAGGAATTAGAATGAAGCTTACGGTTGAAGAAATACTTAAAAAAGAAACTTTCACGCGGGAAGATTTAATCTGCTTACTGAAATGCAATGAGCAAGATAGGAAGAAACTCTTTGCCCGTTCGGCTGAAATTAAATCAATACATGTAGGGAAGAAAGTCTACTACAGAGGTCTGGTTGAACTGTCGAACATTTGTTCTAAGAATTGTTATTATTGCGGCATCCGACTCGACAATAAAAAAGTCCACCGCTATTTTGTGACTGAAGATGAAGTGGTAGAAGCGGCGAAATATGCTTTCGAAAATGGCTATGGGTCTATGGTGTTGCAGTCGGGCGAAAGAACGGATAAGCAATTTGTTGATACGATAATCAATTTATTAAATCGGATAAAAGATATTTCAGGCGATAAACTTGGAATTACCCTGTCTTTAGGCGAACAAAGTGAAGAAACCTATCGCAAATGGTTCGAAGCAGGTGCACATCGCTATTTGCTTCGTATTGAAACTTCAAACAGAGAATTGTATTATAAATTGCATCCGCAAAATGCAAAACATGACTATGATGAACGTTTGGATTGTCTCCGTCTGCTGAGGAAAATCGGATACAATGTGGGGACAGGAGTCATGATAGGTCTCCCTTTTCAGCAAATTGAACATCTTGCCGACGATCTTCAGTTTTTTTATGATATGGATATTGATATGGCTGGCATGGGACCCTATATCGAACATGAGGATACTCCCTTATTTCAGTTCAAAGAGCAATTGATGCCCAAAGAAGACAGGTTCATTTTGTCATTAAAAATGGTTGCCATACTTCGCATCATGATGAAGGACATTAACATTGCCGCCACAACAGCCATGCAAACACTCGATAAGCAAGGCAGGGAAAAAGCACTGATGGTGGGAGCCAATATTATTATGCCTAATCTTACTCCGGTAAAATACCGCGAAGATTATTTGTTATATGAAGACAAACCTTGCATAGACGAAGAAGCTTCCGAGTGTAAAAACTGTCTCGAAGCGCGTATTGCGATGGCGGGCGACAAAATTGGTTATAATGAATGGGGCGATTCCCTTCATTTTAGAAAAAGACAACAACAATAAATTATGAACAAAAGAATATATTTTTTAATGCTCTTCTTTTTTGCTTTATCCATTGGATATTCGCAAACAAATTCCTCGAAAAATAAAAAATTCGATGGCTATTGGAGTGGAAACATCAATGTTGGTTCAACTGAATTGGAGCTGGTAATTAAGATTAAACATCTCGAAAACGACAGCATTCACGCCTCTTTAGATAGCCCTGATCAGGGAGTTAAAGACATTGCCGTTTCGGAAGTTATTATCAGAGAAGATTCACTGATAATAAAAGTTAAGAAATTGAATGCTTCTTATAAAGGACATTTAATTAACGATTCGACTATGGAAGGAAGCTGGAAACAAAGTGGAAAGTCTTTTACTTTGAATATTAAGAAAGTGAATAAAATAAATGAACTGAGGAGACCTCAGGAGCCTAAACCGCCTTATCCTTATCTGGAACAAGAAGTTTCTTTTATAAATAAAAAAGACAACATTTCCTTGGGTGGCACCTTGACTTATCCCAAAGGAAACGGACCATTTATCACGGTAGTTATGGTTACCGGCTCAGGGCAACAGAACAGAGATGAAGAATTGATGGGTCATAAACCTTTTAAAGTCATTGCTGATTTCCTCACACGGAATGGGATAGCAGTACTTCGGATTGATGACAGGGGAATTGGTACTTCGGGAGGAAATATTTCTACTTCCACTACTTTTGATTTTGTAAAGGATATTAATGCTGCAATAGCTTTTGTTCAAAAGAACCCATTTGTCAAAGCAAGTCATATTGGCATCATTGGACATAGCGAAGGCGGTTTGATTGCGCCTATTGTGGCTTCGGGGAATAAAAAGGTGTCGTTTATTGTGTTAATGGCAGGTCCAGGGGTGTCAGGAAAAGACATCATACTAACCCAATCAGCCCAGATTTCAAAGGCTATGGGGAAAGATACTACAGAAATTGCTGAAGATAATTTGATAAATAAGGAATTGTATCAAATTGTAATGACAACTGATGACAATAAGAAAGCAAGAGAGGAAATCGAAAAGGTTTTCAAAAAGCATAGTGAAGGTTTATCTGAAAAAGAAATTGAAGATAAAGGTCTTGACTTTGCCAATCGCGAAAGAGCTATAATGACACTCTTAGTCCCCTGGTTTAAGACTTTTCTGAAGACAGATCCGGCAAAATATCTGGCAAAGGTTAAATGTCCTGTCCTTGCCATGAATGGAGCAAAAGACCTTCAGGTGGATGCCAATATTAATCTCCCTGCAATTGAAAATGCCTTAAAGAAAGGGAAGAACAAGCAATATACTATTAAGAAATTTGATGGATTAAATCACCTCTTTCAGCTTTGTGACACCGGTTTAATGAAAGAATATTCGCGTATTGAAGAAACTATACATCCAGAAGTGCTGGAGTATATGACGAAGTGGATAAACGGATTGTATCCTAACCTAAAACAGCCCTAAAATAATCCCACAACGACTCCGCCGGAGGAGGAGCAACAATATAGACCTCTTGTTGTGAAACAGGGTGAATAAATCGTATGCTGCGGGCATGAAGATGAATGGAAGCATCGGGATTGGTTCTGTTAGCTCCATATTTCACATCTCCTTTGATAGGGCACCCGATTTCAGAAAGTTGCGCCCTGATTTGATGATGTCGTCCAGTGAGAAGTTCAACTTCTAATAAATAATATTGTTCGCTTTGGGCAATGAGACGGTAATTCAATTCAGCATACTGCGCTTCCTTAAATCCTTTATCGCCTTCTTGAAGGATATATGATTTATTATTGGCTTCATTCTTTTTAATATAATTTTTCAGATTACCAGCCTCAGCGGGAGGCTTGTTTTTCACCACCGCCCAATATTTCTTAGAAATTTCTTTATCACGAAGCATATTATTCAGCCTTGTGAGGGCTTTATCGGTGCGGGCAAACAATACAATGCCACTTACCGGACGGTCGATACGATGCACCACCCCCAGATATACATTGCCGGGCTTCTCATATTTTTCTTTAATATATAGTTTGACCTTTTCGCTTAAAGGTGTATCGCCGGTTTTATCTCCCTGAACAATTTCGGAAGGCTTCTTATTGATGATAATAATGTGATTATCCTCAAACAGAACTGAAGATGCAATATAATCAATATTGTTCTCTCTCATTCGGGAAATCAACCGATTTTACATCATTAATATAGGAAGTAACCGAACCAATGATTTCTTCGCTGAGGTTAGCATATCTTCGCAGGAAGCGCGGTGAAAATTGCAGCGTAATGCCCAACATATCGTGCAACACCAATACCTGACCATCTACTTTGTTTCCGGCGCCAATACCAATCACGGGTATAGTCAGTTCACTTGCCACCTTAGCTGCCAATGTGGCAGGCACTTTTTCGAGTACCAGGGCAAAACAACCTGCTTTTTCAAGCTTATGGGCATCTTCAATAAGTTTGGCGGCTTCTTTGGGTTCGGTGGCTCTCACAACATAAGTTCCAAACTTATGAATAGATTGAGGAGTTAAGCCCAAATGTCCCATCACCGGAATGCCGGCAGATAAAATACGCTCAACCGATTCGATGATTTCGCTTCCGCCTTCGAGTTTGACTGAATCTACGCCCGATTCTTTCATGATGCGGATGGCTGAATTAAGAGCTTCTTTTGAGTTTCCCTGATAGGTGCCAAAGGGCAAATCGACCACCACCAGAGCGCGAGTTACTCCACGTTGTACGGACGAACCATGATAAATCATCTCGTTGAGGGTGATGGGCAAGGTGGTGCGATAGCCCGCCATCACATTGGATGCCGAATCGCCTACCAGTATCACATCCACTCCCGCACTGTCGAGCAAACGTGCCATTGAATAATCGTAAGCGGTGAGCATAGCTATTTTCTCGCCCGAATGCTTCATCTCCTGAAGGGTGTGGGTGGTTATTTTGGGTTCTTCTCTGAATTTTGACATAAGCTTGAATTTGGTAATGCAAAGGTATATTTAATATTATATATAGGGTCTATTTTGAAGATTCTTTTTTTATTTGGTGATTTTGTGAATAGGTGATTTTCATTGCCGTTTAAAGGATAAGAAAGGATAGGCTTTTGCTGAATTATTCGGAGTGAGGACAAACAATGTATTGCCCTTAGCCTATTTTTATAGTGCTATTAAAAATTGGGATGGCACTATTTTAATTTGAAATTCTACTATTTCGATTTCTTTTAGCACTATAAAAAATTGAAATAGCACTGTAACGATTTTTTATAGCACTATTTTGAAACCTTATTTTCTTGTAATATGCAGAATATATGTTATTTAATCATATTTCTAAGAAATCATAAAAAAATAGGATACAGTTCGAATAAAAGAATTAACCATATTTATATTCCAAAACTTGTAGGAAAATAAAAAAGTCTATCTTTGCGTGTCTATAATTTGACCTTTTTATGAAATCTATTTGCCGGTTTTTATTTGTGCTGCTGACTGTGTTGGTGTTCAATTCTTGTTCTACAAAGGTTGTTGTAAATGCGGATTATCAGGATATTACTGTTGTGTATGGTTTGCTCAATCAAAACGACAGCATTCATTATATTAAAATAAACAAAGCTTTTATTGGCGACAATAATGCTTATGTGATGGCCACCGATCCTGCTTTGAGCAATTATAATCCTTCGGATTTGGATGTTTATATGGAAGAATGGGAAAACGGACAACATGTTTCTACTTTTTCGTTCGATACGACTTCAATTTATAATAAAGAACCCGGAATTTTTTATTATCCGAATCAATATGTTTGGAAAGCAGCTCATAAGCTGAATCCTAATAATTCAAATTATAATAATGAATTCGAATATAAACTGTTTGTTTTAAACAAAACCACAGGGAAAATAATTTCTTCTTCTACAAAATTGATTCAAAAGTTTAGTGTGACTGCTCCTACGGGTTTTACTATTGGTTTTGCTTCTAATAAAGTGGCGAGTTGGAAAACTGCGGTAAATGGCAGACGATATGAGCTGATTTTCAGATTCCATTATTCGGAAAAAGATGCCGGGGGCATTATTACGCAGCATGCTGTTGATGTTAATTTTGGTTCGCAAAAATCTTCTGATATACAAGGGGGTAAAGTGATGGAAGAAACTTACGGGCAATCTTTTTTCTCGATGATTTCTTTTTTGATTCCGGTAAATCCTAATGTTACCCGCGTGTGTGGTATGGTGGATTTAATAGTTTTGGTTGGGGGCGATGATCTTTCTACCTATATTGATGTGAATGCTCCAACGGGTAGTCCAATTTTCGACCGTCCGGATTATACAAATGTCAATAATGGAATAGGTATTTTTTCGTGCCGTTACGATAATTCTATTGAATATCCCCGCTCATATACCTTAGACGGAAGATCGAAAGATTCGGTTTTGTATGGAAGATACACAAAGAACTTGAGTTTTGTTCCGAGTTTTTAATTAAGGGCCGTTATTTTGACTTGGGTTATTGGTAAACGGTAATCAGTGATAGGTAATCGGTAACCGGTGATTGGTAATGGTGCATCAATAAGCCACGGAGGGTAATCGATTTTGGTAGTTTGATTGATATTATTGACTGATTTCCGGCAAAGGAATTTCTCTTTTATTTTCATTTCGCTTATTGCACAATTGTCATTTTAGGCTGAAAAATGCCTTTTTGTCAGTTTATTTTATGTTTTTTAAGTTTTATTTGTGAAATATCTGACATAATTTCACTTTATGTCCTATTTTTGGTGTTGGCACAAAGATTGACATAAGTCGGAAAACAATTAGAAAAATTTAAAAACAATTCATTATGGGAAAAATTATCGGAATAGACTTAGGTACCACCAATTCGTGTGTTGCCGTTATGGAAGGAAGCGAGCCCATTGTAATACCCAATAGCGAAGGTCGTAGGACAACTCCATCAATCGTTGCTTTTGTCGACAATGGAGAACGCAAAGTAGGTGATCCTGCAAAACGTCAGGCTATTACCAATCCTCATAAAACCGTTTCATCTATCAAACGTTTTATGGGAGAACCTTTCGACAGGGTTACAAAAGAAATCAGCCGTATGGCTTACACTGTCGTGAAAGGCGAAAACAATACTCCAAGAGTAAAAATTGACGACAGAATGTATTCACCACAAGAAATATCAGCCATGATATTACAGAAAATGAAGAAAACTGCCGAAGATTATTTAGGACAAGAAGTTACGGATGCTGTTATCACAGTGCCTGCCTACTTTAGCGATTCACAACGTCAGGCTACAAAAGAAGCCGGTGAAATTGCCGGACTGAATGTGAAACGTATTATCAACGAACCAACCGCAGCTGCTTTGGCTTATGGTTTGGATAAGAAACATAAAGATATAAAAATCGCCGTTTTCGACTTGGGTGGTGGTACATTCGATATATCTATCCTTGAATTGGGAGATGGTGTGTTTGAAGTGAAATCAACCAATGGCGATACCCATCTGGGTGGCGACGATTTCGATCAAATGATTATCGATTGGTTAGCCGAAGAATTTAAAAAAGATGAAGGCATCGATTTGAAAAAAGATCCTATGGCCCTACAGCGCTTGAAAGAAGCTGCTGAAAAAGCTAAGATTGAACTTTCGAGTTCAACTCAAACCGAAATTAACCTTCCTTATATTATGCCGGTGGATGGTATTCCAAAGCATTTAGTGAAAACTCTTACACGTGGTAAATTCGAACAACTTACCGATACTTTGGTACGTGCAACTATGGAACCCTGCCGCAAAGCTTTGCAGGATGCAAACTTGAAAGCTGCAGATATCGATGAAGTGATTTTGGTTGGAGGTTCAACCCGTATTCCTATCATTCAGAAAGTGGTAGAAGACTTTTTCGGGAAAACGCCTTCGAAAGGGGTGAATCCTGACGAAGTTGTTGCTGTGGGTGCTGCCATTCAGGGCGGTGTGCTAACGGGTGAAGTGAAAGATGTGTTGTTGCTCGATGTAACTCCTCTCTCCTTAGGTATTGAAACCTTAGGCAGTGTGATGACCAAATTAATAGAGTCGAACACCACCATTCCTACCAAGAAATCAGAGACTTTCTCAACTGCTGCAGATAACCAAACTACGGTTGAAATTCATGTATTGCAAGGCGAACGCCCAATGGCTAATCAGAACAAAAGCATCGGACGTTTCCATTTAGATGGCATTCCATCGGCTCCAAGAGGCATTCCTCAAATAGAAGTTACCTTTGATATCGATGCCAATGGTATTCTGAATGTTTCGGCTAAAGATAAAGCCACAGGCAAATCGCAGAACATCCGCATTGAAGCCTCTTCAGGTTTATCGGAAGCTGACATCAAACGAATGAGAGATGAAGCTGCAATGAATGCCGAATCGGATATGAAAATAAAAGAAGAAACCGACAAAATTAATAATGCTGATGCTCAACTTTTCCAAACTGAAAAACAGTTGAAAGAGTATGGCGATAAAATTCCTGCCGATAAAAGAGCCGCTATTGATGCAGCTTACAACGAGCTAAAAGAAGCTCATAAAAACCGCGACTTTGCAGCTATTGATACCGCCACAGCCAACCTGACTACTGCATGGAATGCTGCAAGCGAAGAAATGTATAAAGCTACCCAGGAACAACAAGGGCAAGCGAACCCCAATGATCAAAATCAGCCACATGCTGATGCAAATGCAGGAAAAAATGATGCTGAGGTTACAGATGTTGATTTTGAAGAAGTGAAATAAGTTAGTTTTCAATTAACCGAAAGGCTGCCTTTGACGAAGGGCAGCCTTTTTTGATTTGAAGAATATTGAATAGGGGAAAAGGTTTTTTTGAATACAATGTTTTTTATAAGAATATTAGAGCGAGGATTGGTAATATCAGTCCTGCTACAACAAACCAAATTCCGCGTTTGGTTAAACTGTTTTTGCTTTTGGCAATAACAAACAAACCGCTTACAGCAATTATAATCATTCCAAGACAAAAAATATCAGAGAACCATTTCCACCATTTTCCGGGATTGTAGTGAAGGAAATTTATTTCAAAGAAAAAGGGACGTTTGGTGATTTTTTCAATGAAGCCTTCTTTGGAGTCCATGTTGATAGTGACAGAGCCATTATCAATGAAAATTTTCAGGGTTGATGCATCGGGAAAGAAATACTTTTTATAGTGGTCTTCTTCGTGATATTGTTTTAAAAGACCCATTACCCAGTCCTGAGTGATGGTGGATTTGTTGATGTTATCTTTAATTGTGATATCTTTATAGGTGATATCGTAATTCGGATTCCAGTCGCTTTTGTGATTGAGTGCAATGCCTGAAATGCAATAAATAATGGTCATTCCGAAAAAGAAATATCCAATATCGCGATGTAGAATCCGATTCCACTTACGGAAGATTCGTAAAGCATTAGATGCCATAAGAAAGTAAACTTTTGGAGATTACTTCTTTTTTAGCTCCTTAATTGTTTTGCAATTGATGGCATAAACCGAAATATAAGTTTTTCCACTTGCAGCAAGTTTTTTGCGGAATTCTTTCACATCGGCATAAGGATCTTCAACAACTGAGTCTTGTTTCCCTTTTACATTAGTTTGACCGGTAATGGCTTTGTTTTCTTCGTTACATACCTTTTGATCTTTGTCGGCAACACTTTTCTTGATGTCGGCTTCCCATTCATTTAAATAATTGGCATCAATTTTTTCGTCTTCGACTACGGTGCCGGTAACTTCTAAGTCGACGCCTTCATATTTTAAATCGAAAGTAGAGAAACTGCCACCCGCATTAATCTTGACGGTCTTTTCAGCATTAGCGCCGAACAGGAAAAGTTTTTTGCCACTATGGCGGCAAACGTGAGATACGGTTCCGGAGATAACGACTTCTTTGTTGGCCCATTTTTCGGGAGCTACTAAGAAACTATCGACGGAGAGGACATTGCTTACTTTGGTTGAGTCAGCGGTTTGGTTGCTACAACTATTGCAACCGATGTTAAGACTGAGGATTAATGCAGATGCTACAAGGAAGAAAAATAATTTTTTCATGATAAAGTATTTGTTTAATTTGAATTTGAATGCAAATGTAGCAAAATAATTCAGATTTGAACTTGGTGGAGTGACAATGAATGTTTGGTTGAAGTATTTGAAGTTAAAATTGGAACGAGCTTATGAATGTTGATTTGATTAAACTTCATTTTTTGTAGGTTCGACTTCTCCAATTAAGTTTTGAGAGTTAATTTAAATGTTTTATAAATTGTTGTTGCTGAATCTAAATGAATTTGAATTTGCATTAAGTTTATATTCAGTTTAGTAGAATTGTTTTCCAAGAGTGTTATGCTTAGCTTCGAGGATATTAAAACTTCCTTCGAAGTAGGAGAAAAGGCTTCGAAGATATTAAAACTTCCTTCGAAGTAGGAGAAAAGGCTTCGAAGATGTTAAAACTTCCTTCGAAGAAGGAGAAAAAGCTTCGAAGATATTAAAACTTCCTTCGAAGGGTTTTTAGTTTTTGATATTTTGATAAAAAAAAATTGGGATAGAACATTATTGCTTTAATGTTTTATCCCAACTTAAAAAAATCGGTTGTTGTAAATCTTATTTATTCAAGGATTTAAAGATTTTCATTTCTTCTTCGGCTTCTTTGGCTTTGCCCATTTGAGAATATACGACCGATAGATTGTGATGGGACTGTGCATGTTTATTATCCATCTGAATGTTTTTCTTTAACAGGTTGTAAGCTACATCTGCTTTTTTAATATTCAAATAACAGGTAGCTAGATCGCAACGTACGTTGAGGTCGGTAGGGTCGAGTTGTAGTGCCTTTTCGTAGGATGTTATGGCATTTTCATATTGAGAAGCATCGTAATAGACATTCCCCAGTGTAACTATAGCTGCTAAATTTTTATCTTCAGTTTTGCAAACAAGTAAGAGATGTTCAATGGCTTTATCAAACTGCTTGTCGGCATAATAGTTGGTGGCTAATGCATAGCGAAGTTGGGTGTTGAGTGAATCTTCGATGAGTTTATTTTCGTAAAAGGCAAAGCTATCTTTTGTGAAAACTACAGTGCTGTCTTCGGAAGTTTTCGGGATAGGTTTTTTCTCAACTGAATTACACGAAGTGAATGAAACTGCCAAAAATATGATTAGAGCTAAGGCAGATAGAATTTTATTGATCATATGGTTATTTAAGGATTTTAGCATCTTCCATAATTACTTCATAAAAGTAATCGTGACCTAAATCTTTGTTTAATGAAATTTTGCCTTCGAAGCCAAGCACATCACCTACGTTTACTGTTGATGAAGTGGTGATTGTCAGATCGAATTTACCATTTGATTCTGTTCCATCCTGAATGTGTATCCAATTTTTGCCCATAATTTCGGGACTGAATTTGGTGACTTTGCCTTTAACTTTTATGGTTTTTCCGGAGAAAGAAGCTTTTTTGCTGTATAAATCTGCAATGGATACTCCGCCTGCAATAGGATCGACCTTGACTTCAACTTTAGTGATTTTAGGTTTCATTGCCATTGTGGAATCAGCAGTTGACATGTATTGATGCGAAGGGATGGCTGCCATTTCCTTTTTTGCAAAATCAGAAGTGTGGCTTAAACTATCGAGAAATAAAACTTCTTTAAAAGTTCTGTTGAGTTCTTTGCTTGGAAAATCTTTCATGGGGAAACCACCTTTATAATAAAGTGTTTCGCCAATTTTAGATTCGGTTCTCGTTACGGCAGCCCAAAGTGTATCGGTTTCTTTAATTTGAGGATTGCCTAATTCGCTTAAACGGAAATAGGTATAGTTACTGGTTTGAATGATTTCTTGTACAACAACTGTATGTACCCCTTTTTTTAGTAGTTCTGCTTCTTTAGCATACTTGTTTGAATTACATGATACCAAGGTTATAAAAGCAAGGCACAATAGTTTAAAATAATTAGCGTAGTTTTTCATTTTTTTATCTTTATTTAATTTGATTATTTGCGGCAAAATTACTCATAATTTAAAATAGTTGAGTATAGAAAGACATATATTTGCATAAACAGCTTATGAACACCATTGTTTAATGATAATTATCGAAAATAAAATGATATTAATCAAAATGCTGATTTTATTTTTCCTTAAAACAGGAAGGTTAAAATAGGCTGAAACATGCTTAGTTGTTGGGGTTAGAGCATATTCAGAGTTGTTAAAAAGCCTGCTTATTGACAATCTTAATGTTTTCAACCTTAAAGCAGCAAAAAATTGCTTGTATGTAATACTTTGTTTTTTTGTAATATTGCAATGAGTTTTAATCAAACCAAAGCGACTAATTTAACTTCAAAAATGAAATCATTTTTAAACTACTTTCTTTCTTCAAAGGCAACCCTTATATTGCTAATTATACTTGCATTGGCAATGGCTTCGGCTACTTTTATTGAAGATAAATACGACACTGTGACTGCACGAACTTTGGTGTATAATACTTTGTGGTTTGAAGTTTTATTTTTACTTCTTATCGTTAATTTCGTGGGACATATCAGGACTTATAATTTATTTTCATTGAAAAAAATTGGAGGTCTGATATTTCATCTTTCTTTTGTTTTGATGATTTTAGGTGCAGGAGTTACCAGGTATTTTGGGTTTGAGGGTAGTATGCATATTCGAAAAGGGGAAACGTCGAACGTTATTTTTAGCGCAGATCCTTATGTGGCAATTTCTTATTCGGATAGTAAAAACAATTATAATTATGAAGCTCCTATTCATATTGGGGCAAAGAATCATAATGATTTTCATGCAAGTATTCCGCTTGAAGATAAGGGTAAAATTGATGTAAGATATAGGGAAGTTGTGAGCAATGCTGTTGTGAAAATGGAAGAAAACGTGACAGGCGGCAAAAATATGGTTGAGCTTTCGGTTGGAACTGCCATGGGATTGCAAACTTCTTTGATTAAAAGCGGAGAAACAAAGCGCGTAGGAAATATTTTAATGGCTTATAACGTTCCGGGAAAAAATGAGGCGGTCAATATTAGTGATAAAGACGGGAAGGTAAATATCAGTGCTCCTTTTGATTTTTTGTGTTCGACAATGAGTGAAACAGAAATAGATACACTTAGGAGGGATAGTATTTATGAATTTAAAGAAAAGTATGTTTATAATTTGAATAGCGTGGTTTTTCTTTATTCGAAGTTTTATAAGAGTGCTCAGAAAAAATTGACGACTTCAAGTATGGAAGAAGGAGGCAGAGGGGTGGATGCGGTTATTTTGGATGTTACGATAAACGGAAATAAATATGAAGCTGATGTGCTGGATAATTCGGGGAATGCGTATGCATACGAAGATTTTAATTTTGAAGGCACCAACATCAAATTTGGGTTTGGAAATAAACCGGTTGAACTTCCATTTTCGCTTTATTTGAAAGATTTTATTTTAGAAAAATACCCGGGCTCAGAAAGTCCATCATCTTATAAAAGTGAAGTTACTCTGATTGATAAAAGAAAAAACCTGACAGAGGACCATAGTATTTATATGAATAATGTTTTGGACTATAATCAATATCGTTTTTTTCAATCTTCGTATGATAATGATCAACAAGGCACGGTTTTGTCAGTAAATCATGATTTTTGGGGAACTTTAATTTCTTATATTGGATATTCGTTGCTGACTTTGGGCTTTATTATCACCTTATTTAATAAGAATTCCCGTTTTGGTATTTTACAGAAACTTATTCAGGACGTTAGGAATAAAAGAAAATCAATTGGTCTGACTCTGGTTTTTTTATTGGGATTTAGCGGATTCTTATTTTCTCAAACTTCTCCTAATAAATCGATTTCTGTTGAACATGCCGATAAGTTGGGGCAACTTCTAGTTCAGACTTTTGACGGGCGATTTGCGCCAGTGCATACTTTGGCTATTGATTTAATGCATAAAATTTCTAAAAAAGAAAATTTTGATATAGAAGGAAAAGGCAAGTTGAATGCTGTGCAGGCTCTTATTGATATGATGGTTGAGGCTGAATTCTGGCAAAAACAAAAAATTATTTATATCCCACAGCAAGGCATTAGGGATTTGGTTGGGGCTACAGGTGAATATGCGTCTTTTCTTGATTTCTTTGATGTAAAATCGGGTTATAAAATCGAAAAACAGATTAATGATGCATTTAGGAAAAAACCATCGGAGAAAAATAAATTCGATAAAGAAATATTGAAAGTTGATGAACGTCTGAATATTTTTAATATGATTTTAAATGGCAGCATATTGAAAATCTTCCCTGAGCAGAATTCTCAAAACCACAAATGGATTAGTTGGGATGATAAAGCAGCTAACGTTCCTTTAACTGGTGCAATTACAGCTATCAATCAGGATTTGCATTTGGAAGTATTTACTTATGCAAGCATTATGCAATCATACGTATTTGAAGTTTTGAAAGGTTTGAAAAGCGGAGATTTCTCAAGAGCAGATAAAATCGTTGGTTACATTTCTGATATTCAAAAACAAAATTCAGATCCTTCTTTGCTACCTTCTGAAGCCAAAATAAAAGCTGAGATATTTTATAATAATGCAGATATATTTATTCTTCTGAAAAATGTTTTTGCAGGATTGAGTGTACTGCTGCTCATACTTGCATTTGTTGAAAACATAAAATCAAAGAAAAGCAAGTTCATCACTATTTCTTTAAATGTATTGACGGCAGTATTGGGGTTGGCTTTTCTTTATCATACTTTAGGCATGGGGCTTAGATGGTACATAACAGGACATGCGCCTTGGAGTAATGGGTACGAGGCTTTATTATTGGTTGCATGGGGCGCTTTATTAGCAGGATTTAGTTTTGCAAAGTATTCGAAATTGACTTTAGCTGCCACCACTTTGCTTGCTTTCTTCGTATTGATGACTGCAAGCCATAGCAGCTACGATCCTCAACTCACCAACTTACAGCCGGTTTTAAAATCTTTCTGGCTTATCATACATGTAGCAACGCTGACGATTAGCTATGGGTTTTTGGGCTTAGGTTTTATATTGGGTTTAATGAATATGTTTATCTATTTATTTAAATCAGAAAAAAACCAGCTTCGACTTGATTTACTTATTTCGGAAAACACTTATATCATTGAAATGAATCTTATTATAGGACTTATTTTGGCAACTGTAGGAACCTTTTTGGGAGCAGTTTGGGCGAATGAGTCGTGGGGGAAATATTGGGGATGGGATGCAAAAGAAACCTGGGCACTTATCATTGTAATCACCTATTCGGTGGTGCTTCACATGAGGTTTATCCCGAAATTAAAAAGTAAATATGCGTTTAATGTGGCTTCAGTTTTAGGGTTTTCGAGTGTGATTATGACCTTCGTTGGAGTTAACTATTACCTCTCGAAAGGGATGCATAGCTATGGAGCGGGAGACACACCCATTTTCCCTCTTTGGGCTTGGGGCACAATATTTGCAATAATCATATTAATAATTTCAGCAGGTATAAAAGAGAAAAGCAGACAATTAAATCAATTATAAACAAATCAATTATTAACACAAAAACAAAAATCAAATGAAAAAAATGTCGATTGTAATAGCTTGTATGCTATTCTTATTCAGTAATGTTTTGGTAGCACAGAATACCTACGTTGGTGCTTCAAAATGCAAAATGTGCCACATGTCGAAAGGCAAAGCATGGCCAGTTTGGAACGAATCGAGCCACTCGAAAGCTTTTGCTAATTTAAAAGGAGAAGCTGCTATGAAAATTGCTAAGGAAAAAGGGATTGCTGATCCTCAAACTGATGCAAAATGCGTTAAATGTCACTCAACAGCTGTTGCTATTGATGCTAAATTAAACGGTGGAATCACAAAAGAAGAAGGTGTTTCATGCGAAACCTGCCACGGACCCGGTAGTACCTACAAATCACCTGCTATCATGAGAAGCAGAGAAGAAGCAATGAAAAACGGCTTAATTATTCCTGATGAAAAAACATGTTTAAAATGTCATAATTCAGAAAGCCCAACTTTCAAAGGATTTGATTTTGCAACTTATAGTGCAAAAATTTCTCACAAAAATCCTAAATAACAAACCTTTTTAAAAATGTCAGCATACACCATTTGTATGCTGACATTTTTTTAATTTCACAGACTCACTGAATAATATTATTTTGAAGAGTCACTTTAAAAAATCAAATAAATTTAATTGCAAATAATTCATTGTTATGGCTAAACGTGTTAAAAGTCTTATTCTAATTTTTATTATCCTGATTGGCTTAATTGTCCTGATTGGTTATTTTATGATGTCTTCCAATTCGGAGAAACCTGAGACGAAACTTTCAGATTCAACTAATGTAAAAGAGAAATTCATTAACACAGCTCTTTGTAAAAGTTGTCATAGCAATATTGATACATTAACTTCGACCGGGGTTCATAGCAAAATCAATTGCCAGACTTGCCATGGAGCTGGTTCGAAACACATAACTAACCAAAAGAAACATCCATTAGACAGGACAAACACAAGAGAATTTTGTGGAAAATGTCATGATAAAAATACTGCTCACGCTAAGGATTCAATCAAACAAGTTGATTTGACAAAACACAATGTGAACGCCAAATGCGTAACTTGTCATAATCCACATAATCCTATGCAATTTAAAGGAGCCGGAAAAGGAAATCAAGAAGGGGGCTTTTCGTGTCTGATGTGTCACGAGAAAATAGATAAAGTAAAACAAAAAGGAAAACACCATCCGGTTGATTGTAAATCATGTCATGGACAGGGAGTTGAACACATGCAAGGTCCCTCAAAGAAAAATATTACTAAGCCAAGCATAAGAGATGCTTGCTTAAAATGCCATTCAAATGCTGCATCAAAAGGCATTAAACAAATAGACAATAAAGAACATAATCCGGATATGAAGTGTATTGAATGTCATATCGCTCATAATCCGTTAGAGTTCAAATAAGATATTAAATTAAACCCAATAACAATTTCAAATGAAATTATCACGTAATTATTATAATAGTATTTCCTATCTGGGAAGTATTATTGCTTTTATTGCAACCGTAACCTTATTATTATTTATGATTCAGATTTTTATCTTCAATATTGATAATGTGTATTTTGATTTATTCACATATATCGTTATCCCAGGATTTTTAGTGCTTGGGTTAGTTCTTATTCCCATTGGGATGCTTCGCAGAAGAAGCAGAATTAAGAGAGGAATTCCGGGTGCTGATGATAAAGTTTTTGTGCTGAATCTTAGAGATAAAAAGACCAGAAAATCACTCATCATTTTTGGAATTATCACTGTTTTCTTTGTTATTTCTACAGCAATAGGAAGCTTTAAGGCTTTTCAATATACCGAGTCGATAGAATTTTGTGGACAACTTTGTCATAAAGTGATGAATCCCGAATATGTTGCCTATCAGAATTCGCCTCATGCGAAAGTAAAATGTGCTGAATGTCATGTGGGAGAGGGTGCAGATTTTTATGTAAAATCAAAGATGTCAGGTTTACGTCAGGTTTTTAAATATTCTTTAAACACTTATGTCAGACCCATTGTAACCCCAATTGAAAACTTACGTCCTGCAAGAGAAACTTGCGAGAAATGCCACTGGCCTCAAAAGTTCTACACCAATGCTTTGCGTCACGAAAAATATTTTCTTGCCGATTCGGCAAACACACAATGGGACGTAATTTTAAATATGAAAATCGGAGCCAGTCATCAAGCGTTGGGTTTAGCCGAAGGAATTCACTGGCATATTAATAAGAATTTTCAGATTGATTATAAATCTAATGCAAAACGCGATACTATTTTTTGGGTAAAAATCCTTGATAAAAAATCAGGAAAAGAAACCATATATAAAGATCCTGAACTCAAAGGCAAGGGAGAAGATTTAAGTAAGTCTGAATCGCGAATTATGGATTGTATGGATTGTCATAACCGTCCTTCGCATGAGTTTCGTTCGCCTTCGAAATATGTGAATGATGTGTTGGCGGCTCAGAATGATTTTGCTAAAATTCCATGGATTAAAAATGCTGCGATGGAGGCTTTAAAAGATCCATATACTACTGATGAAGCTGCTGTTTCAGGAATTAAAAGTAAAATAATAAAGACTTATCAGGAGCATTATCCTACCATCTACAAGCTTTATGGTAATAAAATAGCAAGTGCTATTGATGCAATTATAGAAGCTTTTGGCAAAAATGCTTTCCCTGAAATGAAGGTTACGTATAGTGTTTATCCTCGTCATATTGGACACTTAGAATCGGAAGGATGTTTCAGATGTCATAATGATAGGTTCAAATCGCCTGAAGGAAAAGTGATTTCTAAGGATTGTAATCTTTGTCATACCATTGTGGCGCAAGGGAAAGCTGATAGCATTAATTATATTGGCATCAATGGTGCTTTAAACTTCAAGCATCCGGTTGATATTAAGAGTGCCTGGAAAGTATCGAATTGTTCTGATTGTCATAGCAATTTATATCAATAGGATTCTTTGTAAACTTGTTGAGAAAATAAATCGCCACAGATTCGCAGATGAGTAAGTAAACATCTAATCTTGTTAATGAAGTAATCTGTTAATCTGTGGCACATTAATATCATAAAGATAGCTCAAAATTTAGCTTAGTTTTATTCTTTTCTTTTCGAATTCAGCTTATAAAATCATACATTCTGTAAAAGATTATTTCAAAAAGAAAGCCTGCAATCAACAAAAATAATGTTGCTTACAGGCTTTTTCATTGTAATTATTTTATTTTATGACTGCAATTTAATTTGTTTTATTAGAAATATTATTATTTTTGACCCATTAATTTAATACATATCATATGAGAAAAAAAATTACCTTTTCATTGGCCATTTTGGCTTTATTTTTTAGTGTTGGTTTGAGTGCTCAAACCGCCGGTACATTAACTTGTGTTTATACCACTGTTTCATCAGGTGGATATACTCCAAAAAACTGTTTAGCTGCTTGGATAGAAACCAGCAGTGGAACTTTTATTAAAACAAAATTCAAATATTGCTCAAGCGGCAATTATGATCACCTTGCCACCTGGACAGGGAAATCAGGACAAAACGTTGTGGATGCTACTTCAGGAAGCACACGTACGGCTAATGGTTTAATGACCTTAGTTTGGAACGGAACCGATGTTTCGTCAGCTCTTGTAGCCGATGGCACTTACAAAGTTTGGATTGAATTTGCCTGGGCTTCGAGTTTAACCACGGGTAAAACTGTTCAATCATTCAGCTTTACAAAAGGTGCTACTGCAGATCATCAAGCTCCTGCAGATTTGACCAACCTAACAGGTATCACCCTTGATTGGGCTCCTGCATCAGGTGCCGGAATCGAAGATCAGCAGGCAAAACCTGCTTTTACAGTTGCTCCAAATCCTGTTACAAACCAAAGCATGATTAAATATTCGATTACTGAGTTTTCGGATGTTACGGTTAGTTTGTATGATATTTCAGGAAGATTGGTTGATGTGTTGTTAGACGACAACCAAACTGCAGGTAATTATAGCTTGCCTCTTTCGTCAAAAGGAAATGTGAAAGCGGGAGTGTATTTGGTTAAAATAAACACAGGGAAAACACAACAGACCCAAAGAATTATTGTAAGCGAATAATTTTTTCGGGAAGATAATTTAAAGCCGGCAATGATTGAATTGCCGGCTTTTTTATTAATACGATTTTAGTTTAACAGTTTCTATCTTTTTAGATTAATAAGAACCACAGTAGGCACAGTAGGGCACAAAAGAAGAAGAATATAAGAACAAGGAATAACGATTGTTAATTTTAGAAGCTTATTCGGTGGGGGGAGTGGGGATTGGTGGCGGGGTGGGGATAAGAATATAGCTGCGTTTAAGGGCTTTGCCGGCGGTGAAATGTATTTTTATTTCATTTTGTGTTATGTAGCCCGGACACTCAATCTGCATATCGTAATCGGTGGGTTTGATGTAGGTATTGGGAAATACTCCATTGACATCTGCCTCTATGGTATAATCAATTTCTTGTTTGCCTGTTGCCATTATTTTTAGTATGGCAACAGGGATAGGCGTTTTATCCGTTTTTGTAACAGTGCCTTTGAACTTGGTATGTGATATACCGAGGTTAACAATTTTGCGAACTTTATAATATTTTTCAACAAATGCATCATTTGAACCAATGAGGGTGTTAACCATAGTGTCCATTTGATTTTTGAACAAATCTTGCTGAATTTCTTTAGTTAAGACTTTGATTTGCTCTTTAGCATAACTTTTTTCAATAATAGCCTGACGAGGATTTGAACTTGCTGTGTTATACAATGAAATTGCAGATGCCAGGTCTGTAATATCTGAAACAGTAATACCATTACTTAAACATCCCGAATTATCGTGTGCTGCCTTACGTATGGTTTCGCAAATTGCAGCAATATCTTCTTTTTTGGCTTCACGAAGCTGGGTTTTGCTGTATTTAACTAAGGCGATTAAAGTTTTATTGGCAGGTGCCGGTGATGCAAAAGCAATGACTGCATTTAAACATTTATAAGCGAAGAATTCCATTACACTGCGTACTTCTTTTGTATCAAGAGTAATTCCTTTGGTGGTGGCTTCAGCAATAATATCGTAACTATCAATTAAAATGAGTTTGTTGCCCACTGTTGCCAACACACCTGCAAATGCTAAAATACTTGATGTTGAAGTTGCATTGGATGTACAAAATTGAAAAGTTGCGCGGATTTCGTTTACCTGATTTGCTGATCTTGTTTCCATGTTGGTGATTGGTTAATAGTTAATTGCTAATAGGGATTAGTTATTGGATGATAAGGCTTCGATTAGTGATAGGATTGATATTTTATTACTCAATAGTATTTCTTTTTATTTAGCATTGAATTAGCAGGATGTTGGTGGTAATTCGTTTTGTGTGGTTCTTAGTTAGTTGGCTGCTGTATTTAATTCGTAAAGTGTTAGAGGTAAATCGTGTGGTGTTGGGCGTAATTAGTTTCCGGTTAGATCCAATTTGTGGTTTGTAAGAATTAATTAGTGATATGCAAGAGCCAATTAGTTTTAAGCAAGAGTTGATTCATAGCGGGTGAAGTTTGTTTAGTGTTGAGTAAGAGTTAATTCGTAGCATGTAAAAATTGATTCGTGGCATGCAAGAGTTAATTCGTAGCGTGTAAATTTTGATTTGCCTTGTTTTAAATTGTTGTAATATGCTTATATACTGTTGTTTATATTATTTTGTGTGAATTTGAACTATGATTGATATTTTATTATATGTAATTAATAATATGATTTCAGATTTATAATTAAAATTATAGACGGCAAAATTACTATTAATAACGGAAATTCCTAATTTTATTTTCACTCTTTCGAATAGTATAATTGAATTAGCTAAAACACATTTCATATTGAAAACTATTTTATAAGCTTAAAAACATGGAGAAACCTTATTATTATACTGAATATCAATAATTATGAAATGGTAGAAATTATAGCTTTAAAATTGCCTGTAGGATATGTCCTACATAAATATCAGACAATCCCTACACAAAAATCAGCCATATCTTACAAATTATTTTCTTATAAGGTTGTATACTTGCAAATTCAAAATATACATCCAACCTCATGAAAACTTACAATAGTTTTCCTTATCCTATTTGCTTTAAAAACAATAATTTGTTTGTGTTTTTTATAAAACCGACTACATATAATAAAAAAAACCTCCTTCTTAATAGGGGGAAAAATACCTCGCGAGTATTTAATGAGCCTAAAAAGAAAGGAGGTTTGCAAATGTAGTAATTTTATATGATTTTATCGGCATTTAGAATATTGATATAAATCAAATTGGTTTAAAGCCCATGAAAATAATTGAAGACTTAAAAGAAATCAGTATTAATTAAAAACAAAAATAAAATGAAAAAATTTCGCTTCTTTTTTATAGTTCTCTTATTTATGATAGGTTGAGCAAACCTATGCTCGCCCAAATTCCACCTCCTTCAAATTCAACTTTGCTGACAGCCGATACGACTTTTCAGCTTAATTTTACCGATAGCATTTATTGGTGCAGATTTGTTGCACAACAAAAAGGCTATATTCTTTCTATTCCTTCTGTAAATACACCGATTGATTCTAATAAAGTACTCTTTTATGATATTTATTCATTAAATGGAAATCAATTACAATTACTAAAAACTATCACTTTAAACGATAGTTTATATACTTCTGATACTTCTTTTACTAAAGATTCCACTTATTATTTAAAATTACATCGGAAATTACTTGTAGATGGAAATTTTTTAATTTCGGTATATACAATTACTGCGAAGACCTTACTGAATTGTGATTATCCTATTTGCGATTTGATAAGAAATGGAGATTTTGAAGTTTTAGAAACTGGTTATAGTGTTTATTCTCCATTTAATTATAGCATAAATCATATTTCACAAGTATGTGCATGGGAAACTATTGGAGATCTTACACCACAAATTATACAATCTTCGCCTATTCCTAGCGATCATCAAGCTGAAATGTGGGCTTTATTAGGTTGGCCAAGTGAATTAATTAGACAAAATATTAATATCACGAGTGGAGATTATGAACTTTTTTTTGATTATATGGTAGGTAATGTTAATCTTAGATATTTTGAATTTACTCTTACTCCTGTGCTTGGAGGAACTCCAGTGCCAATTTATACTGCTAATTATATAGCAAATGGAAGTGTTTTTAATCATGTAACTCATTGGGCATTTAATGTTTCTAATACTGCAGATTATTATTTAACGATTACGCCTTATCAATGTGCTCCAGGTCAGACTGATTGTTACCAAGGGCAAAGTCAATTGATTATTGATAACATTAAAATCTTACATAAACAACTAAGTGTAAGTATTACCCCTTCATCTTATATCCGTCATTGTTATGATATTGACCCCATTCAATTAATTACAACCACTACCTACGGAACTGCTCCTTACAGTTATAATTGGGCTCCTATTACTTCTAATAGTGCAAATGTCACAGTAGCACCAAATGCAACAACAACTTATTCTGTTACGGTGACTGATGCAAGTGGTTGTAGTATTGGTACTGCATCAATAATTATTAATTTTGACAATTACAATCCTAGTTTTAATATTTCAGTTGATCCTATTTATCATTGTGAACAAGCAACAGGGTTAAATACAACACCATTTACTGTTAATGGAGCGCAACCTACTACCAATTTTAATTTTGCCTGGACACCATCAGCAGGATTATCTTCAACAAGTAGCCCTAATCCTATACCTAATCCAAATACATCAACTTCATATACGGTTATGGTTACTGACGCTCAAAATTGTGTTGCAAATGCAACAGCCAATTATATTATTTTACCGGCTGCTTCATCGCCAATTTCAGGGAATTTATCCTCTTGTTTACCATTATCCTCTTATGTCCCAAGTGTTATAACTGCTGGATATAATTATAACTGGAGCGTAAGCCCATCGGCTGCTGCCACACCTAATACTGGAACCGGAACAAGCTTTAATCCAGCATGGAATGATAATGCTTTTCCAACAAATGCTCCTGCTGTGATTACGCTAACTACTGATATTAATGGAGACTGCTCTGAAACTTCGACCTTTGACGTTTGGCAATGCTGCTCTGATAATATTCATTTAAATTTGGCAGATGAAACAATTAGTGGAAGCCCTATTATCTATTCCTCTAGTAATTTAACGGGCACCATTCATCCTTTAGACGATATTGTTTTAATTAATGGTATTATAGTTATTAATACTGATGTTACATTTATTCATCAAAGCATACGTTTGGGATCAATGGCTAAAATTATTGTTCAACCAGGGCGAACCTTAACCATTGAAAGATGTAGTATGGCATCAAATTGCACTGACTATATGTGGGATGGTATTTATGTTGAAAA
>JBAWXL010000002.1:0-50056 GCA_037144095.1 Bacteroidota bacterium | reverse complement strand
TGATAATTATTGGTTATTAAGTTAATAGGTTATTGGGTTAATAGTAAAGAAGTCCAAAGACCCAAATTTCAAATTTCAAATTCCAAAGAGTGTAGTGTTTGTGGCTTCTTCCTAAAAGCCTAAAAGTCTAAACAGCTAAAAGTCTATTAGCCTCCTTCAGTCTACAGCCTAATAGCCTTCAGTCTTTTAAAAAAACCTAACAGGTTTTGGAAACCTGGTAGGTTTGGGGCTTCTTCCTAAAAGCCTAAATGACTAAACAGCTAAAAGTCTATTAGCTTACTTCAGTCTACAGCCTAATAGCCTTCAACCTTTTTAAAAAAACCTAACAGGTTTTGGAAACCTGGTAGGTTTGGAGCTTCTTCCTAAAAGTCTAAATGTCTAAACAGCTAAAAGTCTAGTTATCTAAACAGCTAAACCTCTTTTCTGCATCATTAATTGTAGAAAAAAAATATTTTCTTTGTATTTTAAATATTTTTATTACTTTTGCCGCCTATTGCTGGCGTCGTAGCTCAGTTGGTAGAGCAGAGGACTGAAAATCCTTGTGTCACTGGTTCAACTCCAGTCGATGCCACATAAAAAAGGCTGTCTTAATTAAGGCAGCCTTTTTTGTTCATAATGTTTTAGATATTTATCGGATAATGGTCACCGAACCTGAGTGTGAAAGGTCAGCATCTTTCGACATACTATGCCAGGTGAAAATATAATAATATACGCCATCGGCAGCTCCTTCGCCTGTCCACGAATTATCGTAACTTCCTTTTTCATAAATCTTTTTACCCCAACGGTTGTATACAACAAAAGTGTTATTTCGTCCGGGGAGTAAACCTTTGATTTCAAATTTATCGTTTGTATTATCCCCATTAGGTGTAATTACGTTCGGGAACAAAAATTCAGGTTCAACGGTAACAGTACTGCTATAGGTTTTAACACAGCCATCAGTAGTTGTCACTGTGAGTGTAACCGTATAGGTTCCATCAACAGTGAAGGTATTAGTAACCACTTGACCACTTGCCGTATTTCCATCATTGAATGCCCAACTCCAGCTGGCAACATTAGGAACTGAGCAACTACCGGTAAAGGTAATGGTTCCATTTACATCAATAACGGTTGGGTCAGCAACAAAACTCACTTCAGGAACATCATAAACAGTGATCATATTGTTTATAACTATGTTATCTTCGCAACCATAAGCAGTTTTCACATGAAGTGAGACAGAATAGGTTCCGGGGGTCATATAAGTGTGCGTAGGATTATGCGCGGTTGAGTTGCTTCCATCTCCAAAATCCCAATTCCATAGCACCACAGTCGTATCGAGTGTATTATCAGTGAAATTAACTGTAAGCGGTTCACAGCCATTGTGCGGGTTTGCAGAAAAAGCAGCAACCGGCGACGGATGCATTAAAATATTAATAGTATCGGAAGCAATGCAGGAGATATTTCCGTTGGAATTGTTAGCCACTACCCAATAGAGATCCGGGGTATTAACATATATAATTGAATCGGGGCCGGTGGCACCGGTAGACCAGGTGTAATTTGTCCCAACTCCTCCCCCATTTAATTCAATAATTTGTCCTGCACAAATAGCTGTGTCGGGTCCTAAATTAACAATAGGTTGTGTAAGCACATTCACAAGGAATGTAGTGTCATAATGACAACCAAATGCGTCAACCAATGTAAAAGTATAGTTATAGTTATTTCCTACCGGAGGTTTGATAACTGCGGAAGTATCATTTAATGCAAAAATATAAGGACCAGTCCACATAACAGTATCAATAGGTACGCTATATTGCCAGCCTACAGGTAATAAATTTGGATCGAGGTTTAAATCCCATGAAAAGATATATCCATTATCAATTGCCCATTGGTCGCAAATTTTAATAGTCCAGGTTCCGTTTAATGGACACCCAATGAGGTTAGTAAAAGACTGGTCAGGAGTAAAATAATGCGTATGATTCACGGTATTTGTCGAATCAATGGTTCCGGCATTTGGTTGTGTATTCATTGTACTTATTTGAGGATATACCTGCGACCAACAATAATTCCATCCCACGCCAGGAGGATTATCTGCAGGCAGACAACCATTATCATAAAGGTCATGACTTGCCCCACCATAAGGAACTCCTAAATATGCCCCACAATTAACTTCGGCTGAACCTAAATAGGTTTTCAAAACTGCTTGTTGGCCATTAGGACAAATAATGGTAAAACTAAGGTCTCCATTAAATGAGTGTTCGATGTTTACACAAACAGATAGAATATCTGTTGCGGCTGTGATCGTTTGACCCGGCATAAAGCAATTAAAATTAACATCAGTATTATAACATGGATCGGAAGGATTGCAATTGGGTCCATCAGGAATAAACATGGTACTATCAAATCGTTGACTGGAACTCTGAGTGGAACCAATCGGAGAAATCAGAAATGTTGATCCGGCATCGTAACCTACATTAACCAGAATACTATCGATGCTACAAATATCAGGCAAGGCATTTAAATGGGCAATTGGGTTACCTGAAATTCGCACTCTATAGTTTATTGCGTTGAGGCTTTTACAGCCATTTGCATCACGCATGGTAAGTTGAACATCATAGCCTCTCACTTGATTATAGGTATGCAAAATATTCATGCCGGTAAGTGAATCAATCACTCCATCGCCAAAGTTCCAAATGAATGTGGAAGAAGCATCTGATTGTGAATATGCAAAATTATTTTCGGGATAATTGCCTTTTCCAATAAATTTAATTGGGTCACCAAAACAAATATCAATATAATGACTTGAATCAGTTACAATAGGATTAAAAGGGATAGGCATAGGATTAGTTGCCAATGAATCGATTCCTGCTAATACAATCTGGCAGGGAGTATAACAGGATATAGTTGCATCCCAACCTGCAGCATTAGTTGCAGCATTCGATTTGAACTTAAAAGTTAATGCTCCTGATAAATTTGCAAGTGTAGCTTTCACCGGAAATAATACCAGCGAATTGCTGTTATTATAAAAAAGTTGATTGGTTTGTCCGGTTTGAATTAGTGGCGCAGAGGTACTATTACCGTCATAAATCCATAAGGTATCTGTATTATCAACTGCAAAACTATTAAAATAGATACTCATTCGTTGAGTGGTGCTGCTTGGCTGAAAAGTTACTGTCCAAGATTCATTATCGGCATAATTAGAGGCACCTCCGCCATCATAAAATATCCCGGCACAGGTAGTGATGGTTTCACCATCTGTAAAGCCATTATTCAACCAATAGGTTTGAGAAAAACCTGTTTGGATGAAAATAAAGCTTACTAATAGAAAGATTATTTTTTTCATATCAGTTGATTATTTAGTATTAATTGAGTTATATTTTGCTTCTGTTTCATTTTTAGGATAAAACACCAAATATTTTCCATTTTCTAGAGAATAGGAAATAAAATGATTATTATCTATCTTGAAATTATATTTCAGATAATTAAAGGTTTTTGGAGAAATTGCATTCACGTCTTCTTTGAAAAAAACGCTAAAATTGTTTCTCAGACTCACATTTGTAATCTTTACAACCGGACCTTTTGCTATATCAGAGATATAATAGGCATTTTCCAGAAAATAATTGTAATATGAAATTTTTTCCGGTTGATTTGTAAGCATATCGCTTAATTCTTGTTTGCTAAACACTTCCTCCAGTCGTTTATCAGGTGTAAGTTTAGAGGATCGATTTTGTGCTGAAACCATTAAAAAAGGCATCAACATCATGAAAATCATTAGATAAATTGCTTTCCGTTTCATTATTTTTGTTTTTAAATGATTATGCGAAGTTATAATAAATAATTCAATATACAGCTTAGACGAAAAAAATAATCAAAGGGTTGCTTCTCTCATTGTGATTTTTTATATTAATTTTGCAGCCTATGGAAAACATTCGAAATTTTTGTATTATTGCTCATATTGATCATGGCAAAAGCACACTTGCTGACCGTTTACTTGAATATACCGGAACCATCAACGAGAGAGAACAACAAGATCAGGTACTTGATGATATGGACCTTGAACGCGAAAGAGGCATCACTATTAAGAGTCATGCCATTCAGATGGAATATATTCATGAGGGCAAACCTTATGTATTGAATTTAATTGACACCCCCGGACATGTCGATTTTTCTTATGAAGTTTCACGGTCTATTGCTGCTTGTGAAGGAGCTTTATTGGTAATTGATGCCACTCAGGGTATTCAGGCTCAAACCATTTCAAATTTGTATCTGGCAGTAGAAAACAATCTGGAAATAATCCCGGTTTTAAATAAAATGGACATGGAAAACGCCATGCCTGATGAAGTGAAAGATCAAATTGTTGATTTATTAGGTTGTAAAAGGGACGATATTTTAGAAGCAAGTGCTAAAACCGGATTTGGAATACCTGAGATTATTGATCATATCATTAATCGGATTCCTGCGCCATCCGGAGATCCTAATGCTCCCTTGCAAGCGTTAATTTTTGATTCGGTTTTTAATTCATTTCGCGGAATTATTGCTTATTTCAGAATTTTCAACGGGCAGATTCATAAAAACGATTTGGTGAAATTTGTTGCAACAGGAAAAGAATATAATGCAGACGAAATTGGAGTTTTAAAACTGAAACCCGAAGCTAAAGACGTTTTATATGCCGGAGATGTGGGTTATATTATTTCAGGAATCAAAGTTTCGCGCGAAGTGAAAGTTGGCGATACGGTCACGCATGTAAACAATCCATGTCCTGATTTTATTGAAGGTTTTGAGAATGTTAAACCCATGTTGTTTGCTGGTATTTATCCGGTGAGTGCTGATGATTACGAAGAGCTTCGTTCGTCAATTGAAAAACTACAATTAAATGATGCGTCATTAACATTCGAACCTGAATCTTCTATTGCTTTGGGCTTTGGTTTCAGATGTGGATTTTTAGGCTTGCTTCACATGGATATCATTCAGGAACGTCTCGACCGGGAGTTCGATATGGATGTGATTACGACAATTCCTAACGTTTCATATAAGGTGATTACAACTAAAGGAGAAACTATCGACGTTCACAATCCCTTGAATCTGCCTAATCCCAGTAAAATTGATCATATCGAAGAGCCCTATATCATTGCCCAGATTATTACAAAGTCTGAATATGTGGGTTCAATTATGAAACTTTGCATTGATAAAAGAGGGATTTTGAAAAATCAGGTTTATCTTACAACTGATAGAATTGAAATCACTTTCGAACTTCCTTTGGGCGAAATCGTTTTCGATTTTTACGATAAACTTAAAAGCATTTCACGAGGTTATGCTTCTTTCGACTATTTTCAGTCGAGTTATCAGCCTGCTAAATTGGTGCGATTAGATATATTGCTTAATGGCGAACCCGTTGATGCGCTTTCCTGCTTGATTCATGCAGATAATTCTTATGAATTTGGCAGAAAAATTTGTTCGAAGCTTAGAGAACTCATTCCGAGACACCAATTTGATATTGCGGTTCAGGCAGCTATTGGAGCTAAAATCATTGCCCGCGAAACCATTAAAGCTGTTAGAAAAGATGTAACCTCAAAATGTTATGGAGGAGATATTACCCGTAAGCGTAAATTGCTTGAAAAACAGAAAAAAGGGAAAAAACGCATGCGACAGATAGGAAATGTGGAAGTCCCTCAATCGGCATTTTTGGCGGTGTTGAAGATTGATTAGTGAACCGTGAAAGACTCAACAATAATGAAAGCAAATTGGGCATTATAATTAATTGCCTAATCTTCAATAGTTATTTGTTTTCAGACTTTCATGCCAAATGTTAAAACGCACATTCGAAAGTTTCAGATGTACATCCCAAAATCTTGGACGTACATGCGGAACGTTTGAATATGCATCCCAACATTCCGAACGTAAATTCCAACTTTCGGGATGTACATCCCGAAATTCAGGATGTGCATCCCGGAGTTCTGAATGCGCATTCCGAAATTCCGAATGTGCATTCTGAAAATGCGCATGTGCATCGGGAAATTTCGAATGCAAATTCCATTTTTTTAAATTTTTAATCAGATATAAGTATTTGGTGAAATAAGGAAACATCACCCCGACATTTCCATTAACCCACCAACCCCATAGCTTTCGCAGTCAATCGAATGCCTTCCTGAAGGTCGGTTTGGGGAAAATGAAGCAATTGGTGCATAAGGGAAGTATCGGCAATTAAATCGGATGCAATCTGCTCATTAATAGAGAAGATGGGTGTCTTGCCAAGTGTCTTACCGATGATTTTACATAGACTCATCAGCGAAAGCGTTTCCTTTCCGGCGATGTTAAAGAGATGTTCGCCCTCAATCTGTAGCAACTTGCTGAACGCCATGGCAGCATCGGTCACAAATATGGGGTTTACGCGCAAGCCTTCTTCTCTATCGAGGAAAATAGTTTCACCCTTCTGCACCCTTTGTATAAGTCTGGGAATTAACATCGAAGCATCCTGATGCGGACCGTAAATAAAGAAGGGACGCAGTATGGCAAACTTCTCAAAGAAGTGAGAATAGTTCTTCAGCAGTATTTCTGCCGAAAGTTTGCTACCGATATAGAAGCCATTCTTCTCATTTGCATTGATATCAAAGAACTCTTTCACGGGTTCAGTCGGATTCTTGTAGACCCCACCGGTAGAAGTGTAGAAAAAATTCTTAACCTTCTGCTCAACTGCCCAATGAATGATGCTGAGGGGCGCTTTTACGTTAATGGCAAACATATCCATGGCCCCACCCGGGAAATCTCTGAACTGCTTTGACTGAGCCAGATAAAAAACCGTGTCAATGTTCTTGGGAAGAATGTCGGGATTGAGGTTAAACAGGTCAATATCGAGGAGCTGAATGCCTGGATGCTGCAACATTGGCGCACGGCTCTTGTCTCTGTCGATAGCATAAATCGTATGCTGTTCAGCAAGTTGGTTTGCCAGCTGAATTCCAAGTAATCCTGTTGCACCGGTGATGAGTATGTTCATGTTTTTTGTATAAGCAGGTAAAATTACGCTTTATTTTTAAACGGAAGGCGGTCGATTCCATTTCTTATTAAGGTAGTGATTTCGTGCCAGGAGATGATATTGGCAGATATTCCTGTAAAAGCAAAGGCAGCTATGACCAGGGCTTTAAGTGCTATCTTCAATAAGATGTTATCGATGTAAACATAGCAAAGTATGGAAATAATAATGACCACAAAGCAGCTCATCAGTATGAGTAGCAGTTTCTTATACTCTAAAGGTAAGGGGTAGAGCTTCTGCGACCAATACATATACAAAGCCGAGAGCGTCATGTAGGAGAGGAAGGTTGAAATGGCGGACCCAACGGCGCCCCAAACGGGGATGAGTATAAGATTTATAAGGACATTTACCACAGCTGTGATCCATGCGGCACGAGAGAGGAGGCCTGTTTTGTGTTTCAGGGAGATGCCTAAAGCAGTAATCTGCGTTGTGCCCTGCAACACGAGCCCCATCGATAGAAAAATGACACAAAGACTGGCAGGCCAGTATTCTTTTGGGGTCGTCAGCATCAAAAGTTCTTCTGAAAAGAGGCTTACTCCAGCACCAATAAAAGCAATGAAGAAAAACCATTTTGAGAGTATTTTAGAGAAGACCTTGCGGTGATTTTCCTGGTCTTCTCCGGCTATTTTAAAGGCATGCGGACTCCAAGCCTGCCCGAAGGCACTGTTAATAAACGATAAAACGGTGGCAAACATAAAGGCGATTCCTAACCAACCGACATTTGTTTTGTCGCTCATTTCGGCAAGCATTAGCCGGTCGATGGAACCGAATATCCAATATGCCAAACTTACAAAGATAAATGGATAGCCGAAGTTGATAAGCTTGCGTGCGAGCTCTTTATCCAGCCCTCTGACGAGGTCTTTCCTGATAAATACAAACGCAAGTGGCAGGGCGACGAAAAATGCAATGAAGTTTCCGGCAAAAAAGCCCATGATGCCCATGCCAAAGACCAATATGCATAGCAGACCTATCATAGCGCCCGAAACATTCTTCACAAATGCAACCAAAGCATAGCGCCAGGGAGAAAAATGAAGCCTTAATGTGTCTTGAGTGAACTGTAATATCTGCGCCGGAACGTTCGCCATCAGCGCAATGCAAAGCAATAGCCAGGAAACGCCGTATCGTGTAGCGATAACATCCGACATAAACCAGGAAACCCCCAACACTATCAAAGTTATGCTCACCGACCAACTAATAAGCACCCATAATCCTGTGCTGATAATCTTTTTTTTATGAAGTTCGCCGGTGTCTTTTTCGAAATAAAAACGTTGCACAGCGTTATTCATGCCCAAGTTTAGGAGTAAGAGGATAAACCCGGCGATGGTGCTCACCAATGTCAGTACACCATACTCATCCACCCTGAAAATGTGGGCATATATAGGGAAAAGCGAAAAACTGATGAGCTTAAGCACGAAGTCGCTTGCTCCATAAACCAAAGAATCTTTAACAATATTCCGCAGCATGAGCAACTAGATAAGACGGTTTTCGTGCAGCGGATGCACTACAGGTGGCTCCGGCTGATTTGAAAGCAGGGGATGGAACAAATTCAGCAGATTTACCTCTTTTCCAAACCAAATCTTATCATATACAGCACCAAACATATACTGTGCGGTCTTTTCTGAATGATATTTCTGAACATACTGCTTTCCGGCTTTGCCTAAGGTTTCCCTTAGTTGTGGATTGGTCACCAAAACCCTCAGATTATCCAATATGTTTTCGGGAGTTGTACTTAATATAGGACATTCATTCAAGTAGGAGAACCTTCTGAACATCCTTGTATAGATTTCGTTCGAAAGATTTGATAAAACAGGCAATCCGCAAGCCATTCCTTCCACAGCACTCAGTGCATAACCCAACAAAAGCTGCTCAACCAGCAGGTCTGCTTTCTCCTGAAGCAACTTTCTCACTTCATCGTTCTGCATCTTTTCAATCAACAACAACTCAACCTGCAAACCTTCCTTTTTGAGCATTTCCACTGCCTGAATGATAAACTCACTGCCTTTAACTCCACGATGATTTGGAGTATGTGCGATATAAACCGTCCCGTTTTTACCATCGGCAGGGCTGTATTGCTCGCGAGGGAACCATTCTGATGTGTTAATCGTCACCATATTATAAGGAATGACATCCCATCTTCCCATACCATCTATTTGCAGACCATTTATAATCGTATCTGCATGACGAGTCCAATATTGTACTTTCCGTTCGATGTGCTTTTCTTCTTTAGCCATCTCGGGATAAGAATTTAACAGCCCATTTCGCCACGAAACATCCTCAACTTTAGAATATCTGTAGAAGTCTCGTCCGTAAGCCGTGATGACTATCTTCTTTTTAAAGCAATGTAGTATAGGAGCCTCCAATCCCCAGAAAGGAGTGTTCCCAATGAATCCGCCATGAAAGTGATGGTGGAAAATATCGTAGTGAAGTACAGCGTAAATAAAGCTGCGATACATCTTACCTATCTCAAGCAGACCGAGTATCCTCAATAAATCCCTCAGAATGCCCAAACATAATGTGTCTTCTGTATACTTGTCGAAATCTTCTTTCTTGTGTATAGAAGAATAATAATTACTCATCAGCGTTTCTGAAGGATATCCTGCTTTCTTCAGTGCTTCCGACCAATATTTGTTGCTGATGAGAGGCACAGGTCCCCAAACCAGACGTGGTTTAGTCGTTTTCTTTCCAGTAAAAAGGGAAAAGAAATAAATAATGGTTAGTACCAATATGAAGAAAGGGAAAATGCAAATATGTATCAGAAACTTCAGGAAAGCTTTCATTATGAGTTAGAATTAATCCTTGTGTTCTTTGTTGAAATATGAGAAACTTACCTGAGAATTCTCGTCCAAAATAACTTCTCCTATTATGATGGCAGGATTTCCGGCTGCAATTGAAAAAGGAGGGAGGTCTTTATTTACAAAACTATTGGCAGCTACAACGGAATGCTTCCCAATGCGAACGCCGGCAGACACTATGCTTTGCGGACCGATAAAACAACAATCTTCAATCACCACTTCTGCATGCTCATAAGGCATTTTTCCACCCGAAACTGCCCATTTAACAGTGTTATGCGAATAAATATGCACGCCGGCTGATATACTGCAGTAATCACCAATGCTCAATCCACCGGTTCCATCCAACAAGGTGAAAGGACCCACCCAGGTGTTGGCTCCAACTTTTACATTTCCAAAAACATAAGAGTTATGATAGACAGATGACTTCTCCCCAAACCCTAAGGCCGAGGCTCTTTCCCAACGATCAAACATAAGTTCATCGAAAGGGAGGTCTCTGTTCCACTTCGAGAGGGTTTGCTCACGAAGACTTTGATAAAGTGCTTTTAAGGATTCTATTAGTTTTGGATCTTCCATCTATTTCATAAAGGTTTTAAGCCACCATTCAAAACTAAGCAAGCTCCAAATTAACAGTCGACGGTTGTTTTGCCCACTAAAATGCTCATTCATTAACTCATGCGCAAATTCCGGTTGTATATAATCGTATATCCTTGCTTTTTTGTCGAACAACAGATTCCTAATGTAATCAATGCTCTCGCCTTTGAACCAACTTGCATCAGGAGCTGAGAAACCTTGCTTGATTCCCTCTGTATAATTTAGCGGAACGTACTTCTCCAGTGCTTTTCGGAGGAGTATTTTCCCATCATTGGTCTTTTCAAAATATTTTCGGGTCTTTTGACCGGGTTCATTTTCATTTATTCGGACCACCTCGCCTAAGTTCTTTAGCTTATATCGAATCGGGACCTTCATAGCGAAGTCTACTAAATCATTATCGAGGAAAGGCACACGAGTTTCGAGGCTATGTGCTAAACTCAGCTTGTCTTCCACCATCAACAAGCCATGCATAAATGTCTTTATCTCGAAATACAGCGAATGATTGATGTATTGTTCAGGAGTTCTGTATGGATGCTCAACATTTAATACCTTCGTAAAAATGTCTTTGGTTTGATAGTTCCAGATTCGGGGATAGATGTCTTGTTGGTAGAACTTCGGCTTATAACTATCGGGGATTAATCGTTGCCAGTAGCGATAATATTTCTCTGCATAGTGTTGTGCATCTTCATTTACGACCGTCATATAATAGCGCCAGGGATATCCTGCAAAAAGTTCATCTCCTCCAGTTCCAGAAAGGACAACTTTCACAAATTTACTGGCTAAACGGTTTACATAGAAGTTGGGATAGGATTGACCAACCCGTAAATCTTCGAGATGCCAGATGAGTTCCGGCATAACTCTTTCCATATCTCCTGACTTTAAGACTACTTCATAATGTTCTGTCTTATATAGACTAGAAAGAAATTCAGCTTTCCCTCTTTCATCGAAACCCAATTCAAGGCCGGAGGCGGAGGTTAGATCAAAACCTGCGGTAAAAGTCTTTAGATTCTTAAAGTTATTGGCAGCAATGCATGTAATTCCACCTGAATCCATGCCTCCACTTAAAAAAGAACCCACTTCCACATCACTTATTAATTGTCTGTTTACAGCCTGACTGAATAACCGGTCAAGCTCTTCAATGTATTCTTCTTCTGACGAAAACTTTTCCTGCTCTTCGAAGTCATAGTCCCAATACATGTGCTGTTTGGTAAGCCCTTTGTCGAGTTCAAATGTTAAATAGGTTGCGGGTTGCAGCAGTTTGACGTTTTCAAAAAGAGTGAGGTCGGAAAATATATTCTGGAAGGAGAAATATTCATTCAAAGCTTCAATAGAAACTCTGGTTTGATAAGCCGGATGTTGTATAATGGATTTAATTTCAGAACCAAAGACCAATGTTTTTCCATCAAAGAAATAATACAAAGGTTTTATGCCATAACGGTCGCGGACAAGCCAAAGACGTTTCTCGTGAGTGTCCCAAAGTGCAAAAGCAAACATGCCATTAAAGCGTAGAATGGCTTTTTCGCCCCATTCGGCAAATGCATTTATCACTACTTCTGTATCGCTATCAGAATGAAAGCGCTGCCCGGCTTTTTCTAACTCCACACGTAATTGCTGAAAGTTATAAACTTCCCCATTATAGGTAATAATATATCTACCATCGGTGCTCATCATGGGTTGATGACCACCCGGACTTAAATCAATAATCGAAAGTCTACGATGACCGAAACCTATATATCCCTCATTCCAAAAACCTTCACCATCCGGACCTCTGTGTTGTATCACATCGGTCATGTGCTTTAATACGCCCAATGGAATGGGTTTCTTGTCGATATTAAATATTCCGGTGATTCCGCACATACAATTTCTTTATTTAATTTTTTTGCTAAATGCCTCGATATGAAAAGCAATATAATCGAATTCTTCCTGAGTCATGGTCGGGAACAAAGGTAAAGCAATGCTACAACGATCTGCTATGAGTGAATTTAGATAATCAGCAGGCTGAATATGATATTTGTTTTTATAATAATCTAATGCATGCACGGCATGTGTCCCCGGACGGGTAGAAATACCCTGTTGCTGAAGATAATCCATAAAAGCATTCCGTTGCTGATGGATGCTTTCCATGTTTTGTTGTGTGATTTCTTCAGGAGCAAAAAGACACACGAAGGATTGATATCCATGCACATAATCTTCTTTAACCACAGTGGGTTGCAGCCAATCATGCTTCACCAGAAAGTCGTTGTATTGCTTAGCCCATAGTGTACGAAGGTTAAATATTTCCTCAGCCCTGTCCATTTGTGAAGAACCTATTGAGGCTTGTATATCCGTCATGCGGAAATTGAAACCTGCATAAGGGAAATCGGGCAACAAATAGGGTTTATTGCCGAGATGTCTTTGTAAATCTGAAGTGGCAGCTCCGTGGTCTCTGAGTGAACGCAGGAGAGTAGCCATTTCAGGGTCGTTTGTAGTGACCATTCCCCCTTCACCCGTGGTGATGGCTTTGCGGGGATGAAAACTAAAGCAGCCCGTATCGCCAATACCTCCCACATGCTTTCCTTTATATTTAGCAGCAAAACCACAGGCAGCATCTTCAATAACTTTCAAATTATACTTATGGGCAATTTCCATCACCGCATCCATTTCGGCAGCCAAACCGAAAAGATGAACAGGAATAATGGCTTTAGTGCGTGACGTTATTTTCTTTTCAATCTCATCCACCTTAATATTATAACTTCCCAAATCAATATCACAAAAGACAGGCGTTGCCCCCAGGGTTTCCACAGCATTGGCAGTGGCTATCCATGTGAAAGAGGGCACTATCACTTCATCGCCCGGACGAATTCCTAAAGCATACACCGATAAGGTAAGTGCAGTGGTGCAATTTGAAACGGCAAGCGCATGAGGTATTCCGGTGAATTTCTCCCACTTTTCTTCAAATTCCTTTACAAAAGGTCCTTGTACAATCCATCCGCTTCGAAGAGGTTGCAGGATGTTTTCGAAATCCTTTTCGTTGAAAGAAGTGCGGGCAATGGGAATGTTCATTCGTTATTTTCTGTTTGATTTATTTGCAAAGAATACGTTATATTCACTTTTAAATTTTAATACAAGCTGATTTTATTTCTCATTTTGTAAATTCTCTTCGTGAAGATTAGTTTGTCAATTCCTCAAAAGGGACTCAAAGTCAAGACAAAATTACACAAAGAATTCTTTATAAAACTAAAATTCATTAAAACATTAAAGCGTTTTGTTACGCCATTCAATCAATTTCAACAAGCCTTCGGTTAAAGAATATTTATATTCAAACCCAAGTTCGTTCTTTGCTTTTTGTGCCGAACCTATGCGGTTTTGAACAAACTGACGGGCATCGTCTTCGCTGTAAGGAATATAAGTTACCTGCAAAGCAGATTTTTTTAAGTCTAAAATCGTATCACACAATTCGCGGATGGAAGTTTGCACTTCGGTGCCTACATTGTAATATCCGTGTGTAACAGCACTCTTCAAAGCAGCCACATTGCAACGGGCAACATCTTCCACATAAATAAAATCATAAGCCTGACTTCCGTCTCCATTAATCATGGGTGGTTCATTGGCATCAATTTTATTCAGCATAATGGGTATCACACCGGTGTAGGCAGCATGTTGATCCTGACCGGGACCGTATACATTCATATAGCGCAATCCCACTATCGGCAAGCCATAACGATCGTTGAAAGCCGTGCCCATGGCTTCGCCTGCAATCTTGGTGGAACCATAAAAGTTACGATTATTGAAAGGATGATCTTCTGTCATGGGGACTTCAACCGCATCGCCATAAACCGAAGCCGAAGAAGAATACAGCAGCTTTTTAACTTTATTATTTACACATGCTTCCAGCACATTGAAAGTGCCCTCGATATTGACATGAAAAGCCGTGCGCGGATAATCTTTGCAATGCAACAGCCACATAGCCGCCAAATGAAACACATAATCAACCCCCTGCATGGCAGTATTTAAGATATCGATGTCTCTCACATCGCCGCCATAAGCGTAGACCGAACAGCGCGGGTCTTTAAGCGATTCCGCTATATTGCTCATCTTTCCGCGGGTGAAATTATCGTAGATGATTACTTCTTTCACCTCCTCTTTTAATAGCTCGCTTACCACAAAGCCGCCAATAAAACCGGCTCCTCCTATCACTAATACCTTAGCCCCCGATAATGGAAAAGCCTGGTCCGTTGCATGTTGATTCATTTCTGTTGATGTTAATTTAGAGGGGCGAAAGTACATATATTTTGTGATATAGGCAAGTGTAGGGATGTAAAGGAAATTCAGTCGCTTTGGCAGCAAAATTAGTTTTTGTTTGAAGTGTAAAAAAAACTACTACCAAACCGGTAAATCCGAGTGTCTTTTATTGGAATTGAACAGACATTCAATAAGGGCATTGTTGTGGTGGTGGGATCATTTAATGCTAAAGCAATGATAATATGTGTTTTAAATGATTATTTGCATATTAAAAAGCTGTTTTTTGATGAAAAAAGAGGCTAAAAATACTGGTACAAACGACAGGATGGTGCACCATCCTGTCGTTTGTACCAAAAGAACTGACAGATTTTTACGCCATCCTGTCGTTTATACCAGAAGAAACGACAGATTTTTGCACCATCCTGTCGTTTCTATCAGAAGAACCGACAGATTCTTGTAAGAGTATGTCGTTTCTACCTCAAATTTTGGCTGAATTTTCCTTTTTTAAAGAATCTTAGGAATGAATGAACAATATAAATCTTCATTGTAAAAAAGTTAATCAAGGTTAAGGTAAGTTTGTAAAAATAGTTTTTTATTTCAAAAAATAATATTCCAGACAATAGAATAGTTAGTTAATTACTTGAATACATTTTAGTTATAAATAAAAGTAATTTATAGAAATAGAAGAATAATAAAATGCAGCAATAAAAAACCAATTATTTTTTTTATTACACCAAAACTTGCATTTATAACAACCCCACCTTCACACATAAAACAGAAAAAGCCCCGTTTTCACAAGGCTTTTTCCAATTCAAAAATTAATTTTATCTCTATTGAAATCCGAAAGCAAAACCCAACGTTAAAATGTTGTTCTTTCCCTGCAGATATTCAGAAGTATACATATCCAAATAATATTTCGCCGTTTTCATATCCATATCATACCCCTGAATATTGCTGTTGGCATATTCCAAAAATACACTCGTGTTCGCAAAAGGCCGATATTCCACCCTCAACTGCAACGTTTCATTGCTCCACGTCTTATTTTTCAACACCGGATACGCATCAATCGGCACAGGCGTCACCGTCAAGTATTTAATTTCGTTTCCGTGAAACGCCGTCAGGTACGATAATTTGATTTTCAGCGTTCGATAAGGTTTCGCTTCCAGCGCAACATACAACTCCTGCGAATTATCTCTTAAATAATGACCCAAATTAAATTGATTTGTCTCAAAAGTAATGCTCGGAACCCGATGTTTATACGTAATCGGCATCGTCTGCGTAAACTCAGAAGTCAGAGCAATATTTCTCAACGGGAAATCCGACAGCCGGAAGCCCACCTTCGTGCTCACAAAGTTATATCGCGTCGAACTTGTCACACGATGCAACGAAAACTCATCAATATAATAAGAAAGAAACAGATGCAGATGTTTAATATTCCGACTATTAACGTTCAAAAACAGCTGCGAGTTTTGATTATCAATATTATGATTAATCGTATGGTCCATCGACTTGAAAAACATGAACGGAATCAAATAAGCCGCCTGTACAGGCATATCCCCGTACACAATCGAGTTACCAATCGATAAATTAAACCTTTCCCATGGCGAAATCGTGTACATATTAGCCGCAATATATTTTTGGGTGAAAACAGCGCGATAATCTCCATTGCTAGTAATATACGACTGAGCGCTATCCGTCACTTCCGACACCAGCCATCCATGGAAATAATTAAAATCAAACCATTTAGCAGGCTTCAAATGCAATTTAATCATCGCAAACGAGGGCGTCCTCCCCGAGAAAATATTCGCGCCATTGTAGTTGTCCCCCCACTCAAGGTGATCTTTAATTAAGCCAATGTCGCCCCATTTCCACGTATAGGTCAAGCCCCCGCGCATTTCGCTAAAGTCCCCTCCAAGCCGTCCACCTTCGTTCACCTTATAGTTTCCCCCCATTTCCTGCGTGAAATAAGTCGGTTTTGCAAGCAGATATTTATCCTGATAATTGTCTCTCAGACTGGCATATATGCCAAAATTCTTTCCTAAATAAGCCGAAGCCTCCAGCCCGCCATAAGTAGCATAGAAATTGTCCTTCGCTTTCGAGAAGAAGCGTACGCCATATATCGGTCGAACCAGAATTTTCGAAAGCTTTGTGTTCCAAGCCACTTCAGGAATTAACACGCCAATTTTAAGACTGTCACCTTTATGATAGAGATTTAGTGTCGATTTGGGAAGATTGCCTGTTTCAAGGCTAAATTCGTTCAAATAATATTCAATTTCCTGCGTCTGACGTTTTGTCAGGAGTTCATTCTTTCCGTTAGCTTCAACCAACTTTTCAGCAATCAGTTTCCTGCTGTAAGGCTTAATAGTTGTGTTTAAGTTTATTAAATGTTCATTGGCAAGCTCATCCAAAAACTCGTAAAGCGATTGATCACTAATATGTTGATAAACCGTTTGTGAATAAAGATGAAAACTTAAAAAGGAAAGAAGAAGAAAGATAGTTGTTTTTTTCATTTTATTAATTGATTTAGAAGAATTGAATTAGCCTTTATGCAGGAATAATCTTATTTCTTGATGTTAATCAAAAGGAACTTAACCATATTTTTTATCCGTTGAACGAGCATTTCGCGTGTCAACAAATAAAAACTATCATGCCATCGCTGCGGATGAAACGTAAACATGATTTGATTAGGCAAGCTATCTGCCTTACCTATAATCTCCTCAGTCGAATGAAATGCCAACCCCTGTGCATTCCAACGCTCCTGATGCATAGGAATCTTATCGCGCACACTAACTTTGTATCCATCCCACCGTCTTCCCGTATCCGTCAAATAAAAAACCGAACTGAAATCTACATCAAAATAAGGCTCGGCCACCAATTCCAACGTTTTATAATCATATTTCTCCCAAATCCGCCTATTATCAAACTTCGAACGTGGACTTCCATGCATACAAATTGAACTTACTGTGGTCAGTTTTCGTAATTCACCCAAATGGAAACAAAATTGGCTCCAAGCCTCATCCAAATTGCCATTAGCAGTGTCCATCGTTTCGTAGTGATAACCAACTTCATGTCCCAGGGCAGCAATTTCCGAAATCACCTTTTCGTCCCAGCTTTCAGGCACTGCCCTAAAATAATAGGTTCCTTTAATTTCAAGCTGAGACTGTATTTTTGCAAAACGCAAAGAGTTGTAAGGCAACAAATCCACATCATGACGAAGCACAATCGTCTTAGCTGACGGGTTTTGGATAAAATCCGAAAATGTTTGAAAAGCATAACCCTCCCTCCGAAGTGCATCTAAGAGTTTGCTATAAATATTAATTGTGAAATCCATCGTTTGTGACTTTGTATGAATTAAAAAAAGCCGACAGTCAGCAGCCTGCCAACAGTAAGAGACTAAATTTGAGCATTTGGCTTATTACGGTTTGGAGACTGGAGTCTATCGACTTTTACTATTTTTTTAATTTTAAAGAGACCCTCAATTCAATCGCTCATCGCATTTGAAATCTTAAAATTCCTCTTTACTTTCCGTAATTTAAGATTGCCTGAAGGCATCTTTCGGCAGTTTTCCCATCCCAAAGAGGAGGTCTAACCGGAACTCTGCTTTTTGAAATTACAATATTGTATTCCTTTCTGATTTGTTCAACATTGTTACCCACTAATACGCTTGCGCCACCATGTTCCACCAGGGTAATGGGTCGTTCAGTGTTCCAACGAAGCGTTAGGCAGGGCGTGCCAAGCACAGTGCATTCCTCCTGTAAGCCACCACTGTCAGTAATCATGAATTGAGATGCCATATTTACCCGAAGCATCTCGTGATATCCTAAAGGTTTCAACAAGATAAGATTATGTGTGTTGAGTACTTTCTCCCATAAACCAAATGTTTTAAGCTTGTTTTCGGCACGTGGATGAATGGGCCACAATAAAGGCGTTTTTGTGCACACTTCATCCAAAAGAAAAGAAACCAGTTGAGTCAACACATCCTTTTCATCAACATTTGATGGTCGATGAAGCGTTATTGCAGCAATGTTTCCATCTCGGAAAAGGTTCTTATCCTTAGGCGCAAATGAGTTTTCAACGTATAAATTATCTTCAATAATTTGTAAGATGTCCAAATTAGAGGCTTTTTCGCGATTCGATTCAAGTGTGTCTATCATTATATTGCCTACGAACACAATACGATCCTCAGAAGTGCCTTCTTTTAAGAGGTTTTCTGACGATAACTTGTCAGGAGTCAGAAGAAGGTCTGATAGCCTATCCGTTACCAAACGATTGACCTCTTCAGGCATACGGATGTCACCCGAACGCAAACCGGCTTCAATATGACAGCATTTAATCCACTCTTTTTTAGCTGTAACCGAACAAGCAAGCGTTGCATTCACATCACCTACCACCACCACCCAATCGGGTTTCTCTGCTTTAAGCACTTTTTCGAATTCAATCATGGTTTGTCCCACCTGTTCGGCATGTGTTCCAGAGCCAACACCTAGGTTAATATCAGCTTCAGGAATTCCTAATTCTTCGAAAAATGTTTTAGACATGCGGTCGTCATAATGCTGACCAGTATGCACAAGAATATGCTGAATTGAAGTCGAATTGATAGCTTCAAGTTTAGCAGAATTTATTGAAATCTGTGAATTATATGAGCTTATAGCCTTAATAAAGGGAGCTATTTTCATGAAATTGGGGCGAGCACCCACTACTGAGATGATTTTCATTTCTTTATTTAAAGTCTTGCCAGAATTCTTGTTCATTTTTAGTTAATTTAGCGCTTAGAGGGAAGTTTTCGATGAACCAAGACCAGAAAGAGGTAACATCAATCTTTTCGTTAAGCATCTTTTTTCTGCGCAATTGCCATTCTTCTTTCAAATTAGGCATTGCCATTAGTTCTTTTAGTTTTAATACCATTTGCGGAAAGTTCTCTGGTTTAAATCCGAAAGTAAGTTGATATTTGTGCTCTTCTTCTTCAATATAAGCGATGCGTCCACAGAAGGAATTACATCTTAGAGAAGGAATTCCCAAAACTGCTGCTTCAGAAGTCATGGTTTGACTATCACCTATAAACATAGTTGAATACGCCATCAGAGAATGAATTTTTTCGGGACTTACTTTAAGTTGATATTCTTTAAGTTCGGGTTCGATATTGCGTTCAGTAGTAATAAAGACCTTTCCGTGAGGTTTTAGAATATCAATTAGTTGAAGTTTCTGATCCAATGTAAGTCCAATAATACCGGTATCGTGATGCGCTTTGAAAACATTGAACCGCATAATGAAAAAAGGATCTCCGGGACTAATGCCCCCTTCAGCCAATACATTTGGGTCGGGACTGAATCTATTTGGATGAAGATAGGCTAATTCATGATAGCCAGGATAATAGATAGTGTCTGTACGCTTTCTTTTTCCTAGTAGGGCTTCAGGCGAAATGAGATAATCGGCATAAGGATTTACATATTTTGTCACCAATGGTTGAACGCCATCATCATCATCATCGAAAATAATTGATTTAACCCTTGATATTTTTGACACATGTGCCACCGAAACCGAAGAACCTATTGCAATATCAATTTTATTGAGTAAACAGAATTTATATATGATAAAATCGTATTGCAATTGCATCCATATTTTACCGAATATGCTATCAGCTTTTTGGCGAAGTATTATGTACTTTATTCCATAAAAGTCGAGTAAATGCCTTGCTACTTCCAGTTCTTTTACGAACCAAAAAGTATTATGACCTTTCTTTTCTAGCTCAACAGCAAGATTTCGGTAATAGTGCACATGTGCCGGATGTCCTATGTCTATTAATATTCTCATTTTTATTTTAGTTTCTGCCAAATTTTTAACCCTACTTTTCCTAATTTAAACAATAAACGACTGTGGACTTTTTCAAACCTGCCCAAATTTAGAAGTTCTCCACCAAATTGAAGTTTAAAATCTCTAACACCATAATCTTTATCGGGTTTGCCAGCGCCCATCCAATCAAATTTTTCGTACCCATTTAAGGAACCCCAATTCATTATTTCCCAAAAAAACAAATCCATTGCCTTTGTGGTCTTCACAAAATCATCATCAGTATGGGCAACCCACACTCCAAAAATTGTTTTTTTATGCAGTAGCCCCAAAAATGAAATTAAAACCTCATCCTTATTTTTCAAATTGAATATTATAACCTGACTTGTTTGGTCAAATATGTTTACTACATTCTCGAAATATTGTAATGAGGGGAAAGGCAATTTAACTCTTGAATAGAGATTGGTAAGAAGTTCGAAGAATTTAGAAAGAGCTAAATTCACGTTTGGAGTTTCAATAACAAACTCATGCTCTTTTGCTTTAACAATTCCTCTGCGCCTTTTTCTTGAAAGATTACTCCATTGATCTTCATTAGAAATAGTCAGGTCGTTTATAATATTCAAATGATCTTCAAAAATGAATCCATACTTTTTAAATGTCGCTTCTTCCTCTTTGCAAATCCAAAAGTTTCTTATTTGGGAATAAATGACTTTATTTTTAATCAGTTTATTGTACTCATTTAAGATGGAATCAAGCAAATTTGGTTTATCAATATTAAAGATAGGTCCTCCATTTATAATTGCTCTTGCTGTTAAAAAGCTTAAGGTTCCATAGTTTTCCTTTTGAATGACCGCGAGCAAAATCGCTTCTATCTTATTATCTTCAATTATGGAAACAAATATAGGTTCAAAATTGCAAGTGTCCTTATAAACATCAAACATTTCAGGAGTTTGAAAAATATTTCCATTTGGATGATTAGCAATAAAATCACTCCACTCCTTTCGGTCAATCTGATTCGGATTGCTTATTACTTTCATTCGTTAAATTTTTGAATTATATGTTTTAATTGGTATATAAGATCTTTATATGGTCAGATTAATATTGATAACTTAAAGCTAAAAACATCCATGCCTGACTCCATCGCATATAAGAAATTTTATTTTTGTAAAACTTCAAATTTCGGTAATAAAAGTGACCGTCTTTTGCTTGCATGTTATCAATGGTCCAATTAACAATGACACTTGCAAATTCAGAATAGTCTTTATTGAATTGATTCAATTTTGAAAATGTAATTATTCCCTGACTCTGATTGTGTATATCAACCGGATATTCTTTTGGTAAACGCCAAAGAGATCGTCCATTTTCAAAGAACTGATGGTGGTAATAAAAATCAAGTCCTATTTCTAAAGCTTTATTCCACTTATCGTTATTAAGGTTCAATAGTTTTTGTATTTCAAAAATACTTTCTAATACATATCCCTGATGAAAATCGATCTGACTTCTCTCAATACCTGCATTAATGCTCTCGCTATAATTCCATTTACCGTCCGATTTTTGGCGCGATACAACAAAATCGACTAACTCAATGCAATAATTTTTCAATAAAACATCTGAAGTTAAGCAATAATTTATGGCAAGTATTTCGGCTGCTAACAAACTTGAATTGTAACAGATGTCCTGCATTATAGGTGTATAGCTAATACATTTACCTGTTTTATCAGAAAACACAGAAAGATCCTTTCTGATGAATTTAGCTGCACTTATGAGTATATCTGCAACTTCCTGATTTTGCGTAATCTGATAGTATTGCCAAAGTCCCCTGCAAATAAAACCAGTAACTACAGAAGAAGGGATAAAAGGTTCAACTATTTTAACCGGACTAGCCCACGAAAAATTGTATCCCCATGCATATCCTGAATATCCTTTACTATAGTTTTGCTTTAGATATTGATAAAAGTAGTTTGCTCGTTCTAAATATTCTACTTCTTGTGTTTTTTGATATAAAATTGAGTATGCCTGCAAGAAAATCCCAAATGCTTTTGGGTTAATTTCTTTATTTATTCCAAGTAAAGGACGAATATTGATAGGATTTCTTTTTTGTATTTGAGTTAATATTGCACCTGGCCATTTCCCAAAAGACTTAAAAGGAATTTTCGAATTTAAAATATCATAAGGATCATATCCTATAAATTTTTCTTTTTCGACATAAGCTTTAAGCTTAGAAAATGAAACAGCCTGATTTTGGTTCATTTCAAATGATTATATTGGGTGCTTTTCGTAAAAAGTATACTTTAAATTAAAATCTTTCGGTTTTCACGCAGAGATTCTAAAACTTTAAATGTAACCAAGGTACTATGATAACTTTCATTAAAAGGAATTGGATTACTATCCCCTTTTTCAATAGCATTTAAGAAGGTTTTTAATTCATTTGAGTGTCCTTTATCCTGACCCTTTAATTTGATTTTTGATTTGTTTTTTCCGTAAAGAGTAAGACTTTTGAAATCATCTATAATTGCAACCGCTCCTCCACAAAAAACTTCAATATATTCTTTGGGCAATGCTTTATTTCCATTAGAAAAATAAGAAAGGTTGGCAATGCTTCCGTTTTCAAAACGAAGACTGACAACCATAGTGTCTTGTAAATTACTTGCACCTGTGAAACTTTCTGCTGAAACAGAAGTTATTAAACCACCAGCTAAAAACATTGCTAAATCTATAAAATGACATCCTTCTCCAATCATTCTTCCTCCGCCCAATACAGGATCGTTTACCCAATGTTCAGCAGGAACAGCTCCTGCGTTAATCCTGATATTTATAGATTTTTGCTGATTATCATTAAACATGGTTTTTATTTTTTGAATTGCAGGTGCAAATCTTCTATTAAAACCTACCATTAGCAGATTCTTGGATTTTGCATTTAATTCTTCATAAACTGAATGAATTTCTTCAAGTTCATTAATGGTCATAGCTAGAGGTTTCTCCACAAAAACATGTTTTCCAGCCTTAAGTGATTCAATTATATATTTTGCATGTAAATTGTGCCTTGTTGTTATGAAAACTGTGTTAATATCCTCGCATTCTATTAGTCTTTCTCCTCCATCAAAACAATAAGGAATATTATACTTATTTGATACATACTTTGATTGATTTCCTGTAGCTGTTGCAACACCAACAATCTCACATAAGTCTTTCATTCTGGGAAGAAGTGTCCCTTGCGCAAAATTTCCAGCACCAATCAAGCCCACTCTGGGTTTGCTTGTATTCTTTGCTGTTCTTTCTTTAATAACAACCTTTTGGAGAATAGATTCCTGATCATATTTAATTACAATTCCTGAAAATGGTTCATTCTTTGCCAGAATCATGTCATAAGCCTTCTCAGCGTCTTGTAGTTCAAATTCGTGAGTTACAATTAAATCTAAATTTAATTTATCCTCTGCTATGAAATCAACAAAAGTTTTCATGTTTCTTTGTTCAGTAAATCGAACATAACCAATCGGATAGTCAATCCCTTTTTCTTCATAATTAATGTCATACCTGCCAGGACCATACGACATTGCCATCTTTAGGTCTAATTCTTTTTTGTAATAATTTGCACGGCTAAATCCGGTAGGAACTGCTCCGACAATCACCACCTTCCCTTTTTTACGGCAAAGAATTCCGGCAAGTTCAACAGGGTCTAATGAACTTGAACCAGCTGTTATAATAACAGCATCAGTTCCAAAGCCATCTGTATAAGTATTGATAAGTTGTTCCAAACCCAAATCATTGCGGTTTAAAGCTAAATCTGCACCACATAGCTTGGCTGCATTTACTTGTTCCTGATTAATATCAATTCCAATTGAGTGAATACCTGATGCTTTTAAAATTTGAATGGTTAGCTGACCAATTAATCCTAATCCAATTATAGTACAGTTTGATCCGAAATTTAATTCTGCCTGTCGTATTCCCTGAATAGCAATAGCGGCAATAGTAGCAAATGCAGCATGTTTAAATGAAACATTATCTTTAATTTTGACACATAGATTTTCTGTTACAACCACCACATCAGCATGGAAAGCTCCATCACCACCGCATGCGACTCTGTCTCCAACGGCGATAGATTTGATGTTATTCCCAACTGCTATTACCTCTCCTGCACAACTATATCCTAAAGGGGAAGCAGCTTCCAGTTTGTTCATTACAAAATCGTATGTTTCTTTGAAGCCTTGAGATTTAATCATTTCAATGACCATCTTGACTTCTTTTTGTCTGCTTTTTGCTTTTGCAATATACCCTTTACGGGCATCTGATACGTTTTTCCCTTCTGTGCCAGCCGAAATGACAGAATAATGATTTCTAACCATTATTTCATTATCGCCTAATGAAGGAAAAGGCACTTCCATTATTTCCATTTGTCCTGACTTTAGTTGTTGAGTTAACTGTTGCATAGTGAATAGTTTATAGTAATTCTTTATAAATTAATAATAATCGATTAAATATTACGGAGCTGTCAAATGATTTTACTTTCTTAAGACTTTCTTTTCTCATTTCGACTCGCAGTTCTTTGTTGTTTATTAGTGTGGTTATTCCATTATAAAATCCTGATACATCGCCTGGCTGATATAAAAAGCCATTTTTAGCATGAACAACTTCATCAGGAATACCTGCAATGTTTGTAGAAATGATTGGCAAACCATAAGTCATTGCTTCAAGTATGGTAATTGGCATTCCTTCTTTATATGAGGGTAATAAAAACAAATCACTATTAAGGTAAAGTGTCGTTTTGGAAACCTCATTTGCCCAACCAAAGTATTCTAAATACTCAGATAGTTCTTTGTTCTCTATTTCTGTAATAATAAAATCATGAAGTAATCCTTTTCCTGCAATAATTATTTTGGCATTTACTTTATTCTTTTTCAGTAATGTTGCTAATTCAATTATTTCTATAATACCTTTTGTTTTAATTAGAAAACCAATAAACAAAATTTGGAAACATTTGTTGCTTTTAGCTTCAGTCTCTTTAACTACTTCTTGTGGGATGTTTGGGATTGGATTAGGCAGGAATGTTGCATTGTCAATACCATATTTATCCATTAGCTGATTTTTCCACTCATTGCATAATACCAGTATTTGGTCGGTATGTTTAAATACGAATTTATTAAGCTTGTAGGATTTGTTGTTATGAATGAAAAAATCGGAAAAATTACTTGCATGAAAATGTAAAATAGTTTTTCGTCTTAGTAATTTAGAAATAAAGAAAAATATTATTGTCCGATAATAACTTAGATTACTGGATGTGTGTAGGTGGACAATCTTGACATTATGTTTAATTATAATTGGAGTGAAAACCAGAATGGCTTTAATTAGTATAAAAAGCTCCCATAGAATACCTTTGTCGTTATAATAACATGTTTTAAGCAAGAATAAACGAAAGGGAAAATCAGATTTTGAGTAGGAAGCATATAATGTTTTTATGACACTTGCAATGCCTCCATTTGAAGTCAGATCTGAGCCAACCATTAATACTCCAGGGTTCCTTCTTTTCATAACAAATGTTTTTAAATTGATTTAATTACACGACAAGGATTACCTGCTGCAATGGAATTTGAAGGTATATGCTTTGTTACAACTGAGTTTGCCCCGATAATTACATTGCTTCCAATATTTATTCCCTTGAGGATGGTGACTTTATCTGCTATCCATACATTATTGCCAATGGAAATAGGGCTTGTTAAGTAATTACTGAATTTGATGTTTTCTCCTTCTTTATAGAAACTGTGATCATGGTCGATGATGCTGACAAACTGTGCCATAACGCAATTATTTCCAATTGAAATATTGTCATAGCAAATTATTCGTGAGTATTTATTAATAGAAAAGTTATCTCCAATTGTTAGTTTCCCTTTAGATTGAATTTCAACATAATCGTCAACTTGTGCTTTTTTACCAATATTGCAAGATCCGGAAATAAATACAGCTGACTTATAACCAATTAATGACAAGCCTTTTGTGTGTAGTTTATTATAACAATATAGTTTAATTATAATAAACCTTAATAATGACATAACTACTTTAAACTTACTGTTCTTTATAAGTCTCATATTATTTTACAAATGCATGAAATGTTTTACAACTATTAAAATGTTCTTTATTTCTTCAAATAATCAGCATTTTATACCAATACCGTAATTCGTGTAGATTCATCTTTACATATAGCAATCCTCGATTTTGGTTCGATAAATATAGAAAAAGGTTGTATTGTCTGATTTATTTGTCTCATAACCAAGGTATTAAAATGTAATATCTATGCTCGCTATCGTGAAAATCATCCTTGTTTTTTTAACAATAAACCTCGCTGTCGTAACAATAAACCCTCCTGTTTTAACAACGAACCTCGCTGTCGTAACAATAAACCTTCCTGTTTTAACAATGAACCTCGCTGTCGTAACAATAAACCTTCTTGTTTTAACAATGAACCTCGCTGTCGTAACAATAAGCCCTCTTGTTTTAACAATGAACCTCGCTGTTGTGAGAATAAAATTGGATTTTTTTTATTCGAAACCGGATAAAATGAATTTATTTCAGGGAATATCCTTTAATAATATTCATTTTATATCAATAAAAATGAATTAAAAAAAATTAGAGGAATTAAATTCAAGTTTTTTAATATGTTAGGCAGAAATAAAATCTGATATTTTCTTTGATATATTAAGATAGTTTAAATTGTCATTCATCCATTTATATCCACTTAAGCCCAATCGATTGGAAAGTGCATTATCGGTAATTATTGCTTCAAAGCCTTTGACAATAGACTCAATGTTTTCGGGGTCGGCTAAAACTACTTGTTCATGGTTGGTGAAATAGCGTGGGATGTCGCCAACTTTGGTAATAAGGACCGGTTTTTTGCAGGAAAAATACTCGCCAAGCTTGGTGGGAAATCCTGCTTCGGCAAACACCCCGTTGGGTCGGGTTAAGGCTAATATTTGACAAGAGTTGAGTAGTTCGGGGATTTTACTAAATGCAACTAAACCTGTAAAGGTGATGTTTTTTTCAGAACCATTTTCGGTTGCATATTGGAGTAGTTGTGGCACAAGACTTTCGCCATTGGTTCGATCGCCAATAACCAGCAGGTGGGTGTTGGGAAATTTCTTATTCAGGATGCTAAAGCTTTTGATTAAATCCAGTATACCATCTTTTCTGGTTGGATTTCCGGTATAGCCAATGGTTATTATGTTTTCTTTAAATGGCTTTATGTTTTCTAATTCAAAGATAGATGGATCAATGACATTTGGTAATACATAAACTTCTTTTTTGCTTTTTAATGTATTCTGTATATAATCTTTCAAATAATATGATGCTACAAAAAACCGATCGGCATATTTGATAATATGCTTCATGTGAAAATAGAAGATTTTCCATTTAAAACCTGACATTGCATAGTTATCAGAATTTGGTTTTTCGTAGAATTCGGGTAATATGAAAATGAATTTATTATTCAGCAATTTGCTTAATAGAAGGAAAGGAAAGGAAAATTCTGTATTATAAAATATTGTGATGTTTTTTCTTTCTTTAATTCTGCATATTATCAGATAAATCAGGGTGTTTAAAACCCCAAAAAACATTTCAAATATTTTTGCGAAAATATTTTTTGGATGATTTTTATAACTCATGTATCTATAATTTACGCTTCCAAATTTTGCTTTACGTTTTGATTCAATGTCATCTGTTTTGCCGTAACAGTTGCCTGTGGGTAAAATTATTTCGAGTTGATTATTCTTGTTTTCGGTAAGAGACATAGCGAAATTCCGCACCAGATTGGCTGATGGTCCACCAAATGGGAAATTTCCAAAGAAAATGATTTTTATAAATGAAGTTTTTTCTGTTTTAGATGTAGCTTCCATATAATTCTTTGTTGTTTAGCATCCACTGATTTAACTCGGAGAACATTGTGGTGTAGTTGGCTACTGCGATTGCTTTTTTATTGTTGATTAGACTTTTATCAATAGAAACCGTATTGCACTCCTTTATTGAAACATCATCTTTCTGCCAAATTTCTTTTATCAGATTCAGTAAATCGAACTTGGAAATTTTTTCGGAAGGAACTACATGATGTAAGCCAGTCAAATTTAACTCAATTGCCTTTTCGATAGATTTCGCTAATTCTAAAGTTGTTACACCTGTCCAATAGGCATTTGAATAGCCATTTATTTCTCCTTTTTGCATCAAAAACCAATGAAATAGTTCTTCGTTTTTGTTATTAATATTAGGTCCAATGAAAGAAGTGCGTAGAGTGAGATCCCTCTCATTAACAAGTTCGCCTAAAGCTTTGGTGCGGGCATAATAATTTTCTCCATCTTTAAAGTCATCTTCGTTATATGCTCCCTTTTTACCCGAAAAAACACAATCGGTGCTTAGTTGAATTACTTTTGCATTTATTTCACTAGCAACTTTCGATAGATAATGTGGAATATAGCTGTTGAAATAAATTGCTTTATCAGGATTTGCCTCTGACTCCTCAATTAATAATCGCAGACAATTTATAATAATGGCGGGTTTTTCGCGAAGAATTGTTTCTTTTAATTGCTTCGTGTTATAAATATCAATAAGTATATCGTTAGGCGAAGGATTATCTAAATTCAAATTTGTGATTTGATATTTGTGTAATGAATTTAGATATTGACTAATGACATGACCTGCCATTCCTGTTGCGTCTAATATCAATATTTTTTTGAATTCCATTTTTAGTTTGTTTTGTGCCAAACAGTTCTGTTTATATAATCGACGTAGCTAAATATGATTCTGGTTACTTTTAATGAAAAATTATCGACATCATAATCGTTCACCAGTTTGAATTTTCTGTTTTCGAAATCATGTTCTGAGGTTACAACCTCTATTGCCTTTAGAACCAGGTCGGTTTTTAGTCCTGACATAATTAAAGTGCCTTCATCCATTCCTTCGGGGCGCTCGTGTGCCTGCCTAATTGTTATTGCGGGGAAATTTAAGATTGAGGATTCTTCGGTAATGGTTCCGCTATCGGAAATTACACAAAAGGCTTTTAGCTGAAGTTTTACATAATCGAAAAAGCCCATTGGTTTCATAAACTCAATTCGTTTGTCTAAAATTTTATCTTTTAATTCATTGAGCTTTTTCATTGTACGAGGGTGGGTAGAAACTATTATTCTTTTATCGTATTTTGAAGCTATTTCATTTAAAGAATTGAGTAGATCGGAAAAGTTTTCTTCAGAATCAACATTTTCTTCTCTGTGAGTGCTGAGAACAAAATATCCTCTTTCTTTTAAATTTAATCTATCTAAAATGTTGGATTTTTCAATCTTTGGCATATTATAGATTAAAATTTCTTTCATTGGAGAACCTATTTTAATAACCGTTTCGGGTTTTAATCCTTCATTCAACAAATACCGTCGGGCATGCTCGGTTAGAGGCATATTAATGTCGCTTAAATGATCGTCAATTTTGCGGTTGATTTCTTCAGGGACTCTCAGGTCGAAACATCTATTGCCTGCTTCAAAATGGAAAATTGGAATTTTTTTTCTTTTTGCTGAAATTACAGCTAAGCAACTATTTGTGTCGCCATATAATAATACTGCATCAGGTTTTTCAATTTCCATAACCTCATCTGACTTTGCAATTACATTGCCAATAGTTTCAGCGGTGGTTTTCCCGACAGCATCTAAAAAAATGTCGGGTTTTCTAATCTCCATTTCTTCGAAAAACAATTCATTCAATTCATACGCATAATTTTGTCCTGTATGAACTAATACATGTTCGGTGTGCTTTTCTAATTGAGCAATTACTCTGCTTAACTTAATGATTTCGGGACGTGTGCCGACAATTGTCATTATTTTCATTACAATTTTATTTTAGTTCGTTTTTAATATAATCTAATTTTAGTAATATTTCTTTCAGCTCGTTTATGTTTAATCGATAGGTGTTATGTGAATGATAGTCTTCGACAAAGGCAACATTTTCACTTCCTTCGGAAAAATATTTGTCGTAATTCAGATCTCTTGTATCGGCAGGAATTCTATAATAATCTCCCATGTCGATAGCTTTTACCATTTCCTCTCTGTTTACGAGGGTTTCATAAAGTTTTTCGCCATGTCGGGTGCCAATGATTTTTATTTCATTATTGCAATTAAATATTTCCTGAAGAGATATTGCTAAATCATGAATAGTGGCGGCAGGGGCTTTTTGAACAAAAATATCACCTTGTTCGCCATGATTAAAGGCATAAAAAACTAAATCAACAGCCTCATTTAATGACATCATAAATCTAGTCATATTGGGATCAGTAATGGTAATTGATTTGTTTTTCTTTATCTGCTCAACAAATAAGGGTATTACGCTACCCCGTGAAGCCATAACATTTCCGTATCTGGTGCCACAAAGTGTAATATCTGATCTGTTAAGGTTTCTGCTTTTAGCAATAAGCACTTTTTCGGCAATTGCTTTTGACATACCCATAGCATTAATTGGATAAACAGCTTTATCAGTGCTTAGAAGTATAAGTTTACTAACTCCTTCCTGGATTGCTGCATCAATTACGTTTTCAGTTCCATTTACATTTGTTTTTACAGCTTCCATAGGAAAGAACTCGCAAGACGGGACTTGTTTTAAAGCTGCAGCATGAAAAACATAATCAACACCTGACATAGCGTTCACTAAACTTCTTTTATCTCTTACATCCCCAATATAATATTTAATTTTATCATTTAGATAAAACTGTCGCATGTCGTCCTGCTTCTTTTCATCGCGACTAAAAATGCGGATTTCTTGATATTCGTCACTGGATAGAAAGCGTTTTAAAACTGCATTTCCAAAAGAGCCTGTACCACCGGTAATGAGTAGGTTTTTTTTTGTTTTCATTTTTTATTTTTGTTCAAATAATCAGACTTTTTTTAATCTTTATTTTCTTTTTTTAATAATGGAAGGTAATATAGACCCGGTATCAGAATAAAAAACGCATACCATGTTTCGCGTCCTGCAACAGTTTTAAAAAAACCATAACTAATAATACTTAAAGATGCGAGAATATAATAGAATTTAAATGTTTGGTCGAAACGACGAAAATTGTTTTTTATAAAATTAAATGGAATAAAAAAGAAAATAGCCATTCCAATAATTCCAGTAATAACCAATTTGTTCATCCAATGAAGGTGTGTTCCTTCAACCTGAATGATTTCACCATAATTAATCGTGTGATCAAAATAGCCATAAGCATTATTTACAGGCAGGAAATAACATCCCAAAATTGGAGCCTGAACAAATGTTTCTGATAATTCGACATATCTTACAGCTCTATCCCCTGCGCCAGTACCTCCTTCTTCAATTTCACTTCCTAATTCAATAAACATAGCTAAATCTTTAAATTTTAAATCTAACTCAGAGCCCTTTGTGAAATTGCTTCCAATGAAGAGTAAACTGTTAACATATGCTTCTTTAGGAACAAAAATCAAGATGGATAAAAATAAAACAATGGCTGCAATAGATTGTTTTATTTTTTTCATTCCAAGAAAGGCAATAATACTAAAGCAAGCTGCAATAAGGAGGTTAGAAAATATTTGCATACCTGTTAAAGCTAGAAAAACAAGAATTGAAAAAAGAATTATAATTCTTTTTGAAACAATGCTTAATTCGATATTTTTATAGTAATAAATAAAGATAGGGAAAAGGCACATAAAGGCTCCGGCAGTCGAATAACCTCCTCCTCCAAAGCGTTTAAAAGTTATCAAGTTTTCTATTTCTGACTCATTAGAAACTCCAGATACTCCAATAATTTTCCTTGCATACAATGGATCAATTGCAGACGATATTATAGTCATTACTGCAGTGATAATAATAAACACAATAGCCCATTTAGTAAGATTGGCTAAACCTATATAGTCTTTTTTTTCAATAAAATAAGTAAAGACAGAAAGGCCAATTGCAATTTGATATAGTTCGGTTAGAAGGGTTTTATAATTCCATTCATCAATACTGCTCAATATTGTATTTAATGCAATAATCAAAAAAAAGGCATAAAACAATAGATATTTCATTGCTTTGTTCAAAAAGATTTTTGGGTAAGAAGCAAGCAACGAAACGCCCCAAATAATTGTCCAAATATGATGGCTTCGAATTAAAGGAGGTAAATTGTTGAACACCAAAGGCAAGAATGTGCTTGCCATTAACATAAAAGCAATGTAGTATAAGTGTTTATGATTTGAAGTAGTTTGCATATTGCTAATTATCAAATACTATTTTCGCTTAAAATTGATTTATATGCATTCAGAAGGTCTGTTGCCAATTTATTTTTATCTAATAATTGATTTACATGAACATACGCATCTTCCGAAAGTGTTTTTCGAAGAACAGAATTCTTTATTAATTGAAGGATTTTTTCTGCCAATTGATTAATGTTGTGTTTTTCAACCAATACTATTGTTTCTTTACTCCTGTTTAACTCAGGAATTCCACCAACGGCATAAGCTACCACGGGTAATTTTATTAGCATACTTTCAATAATAGTACCAGGAATTACATCATGGTAAGTTGGTAAAACACACATTTTTGCATTAATGGCATATTGAAATATATCATCTTGTGTAGGGAAAAATCCTAGAAACTTAACGTTGTTTTCAATCTTTAAGTCTAAACAAAGTTTTTTCAAATATTCAAGATAATTTACACTTGAGCTTCCTATTACAGATAAAGAAATATCCGGAATTTGTTTTTTGGCAATAGAAATTGCAGATAATAAGTCTTCTATCCCTTTGTCTTTACAAATACGAGCGAAAAACAGACAGTCAATGGGTTCATTTCCCTCAATATTGTTTTTCATTACTGAAGGTGTTTCGGCAGTATAGTTATGAAAATGTAGAATTGCATTAGGATTTATTTGAAGGGCAATCTCACTCATTTCCTTGGTTCTAGTGCCAATATGTTTGACTTTTTTTAATATTTTTTCTTCTATTTCGATTTTCTTTCTGAGCTTAAAATTATCGAAAGAAGCATTTCTTGCAAAACCCTGAATTGTTGTTAAGGAGGGGTATGATTCTATTAGAGGCAAAATTCCGATTGAATAATATGGATTTTCAGCTCCATGAAGGTGGATTAGATCTGGCTGAATGTTACGAATTGTTGTTGCTATTTTTCGTTTTACCCACCAAAAATTGGTTCTAGAATTAAGGTCTAACACATTATATGCTTTTTTTAATAACCTATTCCTTAAAAACATTGGAGTTACTTTATAGAAATGATAGGTAACCCCATTTTTTTTTATACAACAATCTTGATTTGTAAAAACATTTGGTGAAACCACATGTAAATCGACTTCAGTATTATTTTGAAAAACAGCAAGTGTATTAGTTATCCATGGGGCAAATTCTTTTATATGAGGAGTTTTAAAATGCTCTTTAAACTCTTTATTTGCGAAATGGCAAAGCCATACAATTTTCAAGGGTTTACTACTTGTTCCAGACTCCATGAGCTTTTTGGTTAATTAGTTGATTAGTTTGATAAATTTGAATAGGAATACCAATAGCGTTAATAATACAAGTTGCTAACATGACTCCGGCTAATTGTAAAGGACTTTTTGCAAAGACAATTGCCAAAGGAATATAAAGAATAAAAACGGAAAAGACTAATCTTGAACTTAAATATAATTTTCCCATTCCATTTGTATATTGAGAATATGGAGAAAGAAACACACTAATTGCGGCATATAAGGCCATTGTTGCAGAAACAGCAAAAGGTATATCTACTTTTTGGCCTACCCATAGTGAATAAACATAAGGACTTGCAATAAGCATTATAATAATACCAATAAATACTATTAATGAGAATTGATTTAACTTTCTTAAAGTACTTTTAAGCCATGCAAAATCTTTTCGAGTATAAGCATCTGTAACTGCAGACCATATAGGAGTCATAATAATTCCATAAACCATAACCGGCACTTGAAAATATTTAAAAGCTATATTATAAATCGCAACTTGGTCAGCACCTAATATCTGACTTATAATTATATTGGAGGTAGTGAAAAGTACAATTGCAGCAATTTGGATGATAAAAAATTTAACTCCTAAACTTAATAATGATCTAGAATGTTTCCATTTAATATTTTTAAAAGTAGGTTTTAAGAATCGGTATCTATTTCTAAATAAGAAAAACGTGGCAATAAGTAAAACCAGAACAGGAATTATACTCAATACAAACCCCATAAGTACTAAAGCTCCTTTCATTGTAATTGAGAGTATGTAAATGATAACAATTGAAACAATGTTGCCTATTGGATTAAAAGCATTGTTTAGAGCCGGTTTTTGATCAGCCATTAGGATAATTCCTATCAAATTGAAAATAAATCGCAAAAGGAAAAAAGTAAATACAATTAATGCTAAAAGACTAAGCTCTTTTTCGGGAACTAGTGTGGTGTTTAAGATTTCATTCCAGTGTAAGAAAGGATTGATGCAGTAAAAAATAATTAATACTCCAATAAATATAATTGAAATTATTGCATAGGTTGTACTGACATATTCATTTGCAAGTTGAAATTCTCCTTTGGCAAGAGCTTCAGTAAGTTTATTCCTTAATCCATTTCCTAAACCTGCATCAAAAAAGGTAAACCAACCGACAATTGATGTTAATGTTAACCATATTCCATATCTTTCTGCATCTAAGTAATTAAGAAGTAAAGGAACCAACATTAAACCAACAATAATACTAATCCCTTTCAAGAAAAAAGAATATAATATATGTTTCTTTGCCAATTTGCTTCTTTCAGCACCTCTGGAAAAGAAAGATTTAAATTGATTATAAATCACTAGAATAAAATTATTGTAAAATGGTTATTGTATATAATTTTGATATTCTTCCCAACTACCTAAATCTTTCCATGATTTTTGACTTACCGGAAAAACTCCGACATTTCCTTTTCTGTCTAACACTTGATCAATTAATTGGGTAATATGGAAAAACTCATTTTCGGGAATGTCTTTTAAAAGATGAGACTCAAGAATATACATTCCACTATTAATTTTGAAGGTTAATTCTGGTTTTTCCACAAGCTTTAATAAACGTCCGTTTTCTCCGGTTTCAATTGTTCCATATGCTAAAGGATAATGCTTTAATGCTGCAACAATAGTAATTTCGTTATTATTGGATCGATGGTATTCTAATATATCTGAGTAATCTTGTTCAATAAGAATGTCGCAATTGCTTACAAAGAAGGTATTATTTATTTGTTCTTTTAACAAAGATAAACTTCCTGCGGTTCCCATAGGTTTTTCTTCTTTGAAAAAGTGAATAGTATAAGGCAATTTTTGATTTTGAATATAATATTCTATTAATTCTGCTTTATAATTTACTGAAACATAAAAAGTATTGCATCCATGGTTTGAAAATCGTTCAAAAATATCTTCAAGTATTGTTTTTTCTCCAATGGGAATTAAAGGTTTGGGTAAAACATTGGTTAGAGGTTTTAAGCGCGTGCCAAAACCTCCTGCCATTATTACTACCGGAACATCAAATTGCGTTAGCGGAATATGAGTATAAATATCAAATAAATCTTCCCAAAAATAAACAGTTTCTACTTCATTGTCAGAATTAATGATGGGTAAAAATTCCATTCGGAATTTAATCATGATTTCTTTAATTTCTTCGAATGGAGTTTTATTGTTTGCTATAAGAGGGTTTTTTCGGAGTATATCTATTACGTGTGTCTCGAGTTTGTTGTCTTTTATAATGGCTCTTTGGATATCGCCAATACTAAGAATGCCTTTAAACTTATTAGTTGCGTTTAAAACCAATAGAGATCGAAAGCCTGTCGAATCCATCAACTTCAGAGCATCAAGAAGTGTTGTGTTTTCGGAAATTATTCGTCTCTTAATTTTTATTTCAGGCATGTTTTCTTTTACTGCTTTATGTTTCGGGGAGTGCTGATTGATTTTTCGAGGAAAATTATGGGTATCCTTTTATAGTGGTGGTTTGTTATTCTAATACAAAATTGATATATCCTTCGCAGGGGTTTTGTTTTTCAATAATTTTGGAGGGATTTCCGATGACAAGAGAGTGATCGGGAATGTCGGTGTTTACAAATGAGTTTGGGGCAATTAAAACATTAGATCCTATATTAACATTCCCAACTATTACTGAGTTTGTTCCGATCCAGACATTGTCGCCTATGGTTGGATAACCTTTTAGCTTGCCGCGGTTGGCTTGTCCTATAGTGATTCCAGGGGAAATGGTGCAATTTTTCCCGATTTTCGCTTTTGCGTTAATTACAATTGCTCCATAATGTCCGATGAAGAAGCCTTCGGCAATTTGAGTGGCAGTTGGAATTTGAAATCCGTATTTATAGCTGTATTTTCTTTTTAAATAAATACATATAATCCACAGTGGAGAGTATTTTCGAAGCTTTGAGGCTTTTCGTAATAGATACATATATCTGAATCCCGGGATGCGAAGACCGCGAAGAAAGCCTTTGGTGCCGGTTAATCCGCCATAGCGATAGAGATCTGCTTTTATTTCTCTGTTCATTTTATTACGTTTGGCTTATGCGATAGATTAATTTCTATTTTTTTACAATTATAATGCTTGAATGAGCTATAGTTGAACAATTTTCGTGTTTGAGTGACTTTTATTGAAGAATGATTTTGTGGTTCCTCGCTTTGTGTTATTGTTTCTTATTAATGAAGGAACAAAAGTAAATATAAGTGTGTAATGTTTGTTATTAATGAAAATAAAAACTAATTTTAGTCTTATTTGTTTGAATTTGTGAGATTTGCGTTTTTTATTTAGCTTAATATTTTCCCTTGATAAGTATGGTTAAATAGTGCATGCGGAAGGGTCTCTCCAGCATGCGGATGAGTTTTTCCGAAATGCGGAAAGGTTTTTCCAGCATGTTGAAGGGTTTTTCCGAAATGCGGATGAGTTTTTCCGAAATGCGGAAGGGTTTCTCCAAAATTCGGAAGGATTTTTCCGAAATGCGGAAGGGTTTTTCCGGGATGCGGGAGGGTTTTTCCGAGATGTGGGAGCTTGTTTCCAACTTTATGAGGGCTTTATGATTTATGAGCTATTGCTTTTTATTGTTTGTTTTTATTCAACATAAAAACAGCTTATTTGTTTTGCTAATATCTGTATTTCAATATGAAATGTTGATAGTTTTCTGCTTTTTCGGGATACCTTTTTGCCCATTGTTTTGTCACTTCTTCATAAATCGGCATGTTGTGGATTTTTTTACCCAGATAAAAATCGGCAGTGGTTGCTGAAAAATTGAGTTTAAATTGAAGAAGTGGATCATCATTATGATTGGTTGTGCCTCCACCTGCATGAAAATATTTACAGTTTTTTTCGATTCCGAATTTAATCATTTCGCTGTATAACAAACTGTAGGAAGATGTGTAGAGATAATCGGTTAATGCTCCTCCGAGATGGCCATGGAGGTAGGTATGATTGTAGAATGCGATTATGGCTGCTATGGGTTTGGTTTCGAGTGTTGCGATAAACAGAACAGAAGGGGTGTTTTGTATCAGATTTTTGAAATATTCGGTGTTGAAGTATAAGTATTTTGAAGATTGCACTCTGTCCATTGCCTCTTGATAAATGGAATAAAATGTATCTATTTGAGTGGTATTGTTTTCGACGATTTCTACTTCGAGATGATGCTTATGGCTGCAACGTTTGATTTGTTTTCGGGTGGTGGTTTGAAAGGTTTTGAAAATATTTTCGTAGTTATTTTCCAAAGAAAGAAACATCGTTTTTCTATCAAAAACAACCATCATGTTCTGCTGCGAAAATCTATAATTATTTAGCAAGGGATGAAATCGTGTGAACTCGGCAATGATATTGTTTTGTGAAATGTAATTATCAAATTCTCTGTAAAAAGAAGAAATGAATTCGGGACGGTTTGAATTGGCGGTGATTCCGTTGTAACCATAAGCTCCCTGAATATCAGAATAGGGTTTATCTAAATCGTAGCCAAGGTTGTTTACTGAATTTAGCAAAAATGGATATAAGGCAAGCTCGTTATCTTTTTCATAAACAAAACATTGCGCTTTGCCATCGCCTAATTGTTCATATAGTGAATAGTATTGGGGTGTGAAGTAAATATCTTGTTGTTCGGGAGGCAACTTTTGAAGTAAGGTGTTCCAAATATCTGATTTTGTTAAATCTAATATTTCAAAATTTGCCATTTATTTCGTCTCTTAAAATCGAAAACAATAAGATGTCTTTAAATTCTCCGTTTTTAAAAATCTCTCTTCTTAAAATTCCATCGCGTTGAAAACCAAGACCAAAAAATAATTTAGCGGTAGAGGGGTGTTCTTCTAAACAATAGGCATACACCTTGTTGATGGGGTATTGATCGAACAAAAATCGAAGCATTAAGCCCGATGCTTCTTTGCCTAAACCTTTGCCGATATAATCTTTGTCGCCTATTAGCGTTCCGCCCCACTCGGCTTTTTGGTTTCTTAAATCAATATTATTAATACTCGAATATCCGATGAATTTGTTTGATTCGGAATCACAGATTGCGAAGTAAATATCCTTTTTATCGTCGAATATTTTATTTTCTACTGATTTTTTTTCCCTTTCTGATGAAACCATGAAAACATTTCCGCCAAGATATTTAGTGATTTCGGGATCGCTACGCCACTTATTTATAATGACATAATCGTCTAATTCAAATGCTCTTAGATATACTCTCATTTTAATATTTTAATTAGATTTTCGGATAGATAGTTGTATTTTTCTTTGGTCAGATTTATTAGCGGAATGGTCAAAATTGATTTTGAAAGTTGGATGCTTTTTTCGCAAAGAGGCTTGTCAAATTCTTCATTTAATAGCCAATGAATGGGTGGAAAAATGTTTTGAGCGAACAATTCCATTCTGACGAAATCGCGCTTATTCAACTTAATGACAAAGCCCAAGGGCACGAAATTATTGTGTTGTAATAAACGAGGTTGTAGGCTCTCGAAGAGATTTTTCAGCAGATTGCTATAATGCTTTTGGTTCGCTGACATTTGCTGAACATCATATTTGTTAAGCTGCTTTATGTTGCACTTTGGCATTTTGAAAATGCCATCCTGATGATAGTTTTCTTCTGCTTTATGCAAGTATTTTAAGAAAAGTTTGCTCGAAAACAGATTGTATTTAATATGAAAATACCTCAGCAATTGCCCAATCCGCTTAGGTTTTATAAAGATATTTCTTTTTTCAGCATAATTAATATTCATATCTTTTTTAGATAAAATAATGCTGCCTTCGAATGGGAAAAATTTGCGGAAACTATTGAAAATATAATCGCCAAATAAAAATTCATTTTTGATTTCGAGACATTGAACTATATCCTGGATGATGGCAATGTTTTTTAATCTAAGTGTTTCTAATACAGCTTGTAATCTATCTAATTGGGACGCCCCAAAATAATCGACAAAAAATACTGCTTTTACGTTTTCATCAATAATTGACAGCAAATAATCGGTATCGATCAACAAATCATCATCTACTTTGTAGAACTTATAGGAAATGCCTCTGATTTTAAAAGGCAACAATATGCTGGGACACAAATAGGAAGGCAATAAAACGACTGAGGCTTCATCCATTTTTGGTTTAATTTCGTCGATGATGGCTAAAATGGAGTAGAAGCCACCAAAAGTAAAATTCACTTTGTAATTTGGTTGAAATTCTTTGATTAAATTGTCAACATAAGCTTTTGATTTTCTGAACAAAAAGCCAGGTGAGAAAAAATGTTCTCCTCCAATTATCATATTATCGCGCTGCTGGGGATGTTTACAATTCTATCTTCCAACCATTCTGAATTAGGGAGTTCGCCACATTGACAATCTACAAACATCGGCAATTTATTCATCAATTGCCAGGCAGGACGAGTCATTACTCCATTGTCGTTGGCGAATTTTAAAAATTCATCACGTTCATCTCTGTCCTTTAGAATAATTACATTTAACCAATAGTTTGACTTTGCGTTTTGGGGTTCTTTGAAAAAGGTTGAGGTTGAGTTTAAGGTTGAGAAGAATTGTTCGTATTGATGAGCTAATTGTCGTTTGGCTGAGAGAAATTGAGGGAGTTGTTCCATTTGAGCACAGCCTAAAGCAGCATTTATGTTGGGCATGCGATAATTATAGCCAATTTGGTCATGAACGAAATTCCATGGATGGGGAACTTTGGCTTGTGTGGTTAGATGTTTTGCTGATTTTGCTAAGTCTTCGTCTTGAAACAAAAGCATTCCCCCGCCTCCGGTTGTAATTGTTTTGTTTCCATTAAAACTCAGGGCGGCTATTTTTGCGAATGTACCGGTGTGCTTTTCTTTATAAAAACTTCCCAGGCTTTCGGCTGCATCTTCAATTAATTCGATATGATATTCTTTGCAAATTTCAACAATCTCATCAATGCGACAGGGATGCCCGAAAGTATGCATTGGAATGCAGGCTTTAATTCGCCTGCCTGTGGTTTTATTGTAAGGTTGAGATTGAGGTTGAGGCTGAGGTTGAGGCTGAGGTTGAGATTGAGGTTGAGGTTGTGGTTGAGATTGGAAATTATTAACCTTATCCTCAGCCTGATTCTTAAATTCTACGTTTTCGGCAAGCCACTTTCTTAAAGCTTTTGGCGACATACCTAATGTGTCTAAATCAACGTCAACAAACACAGGATGGGCTCCAATATAACTTATGGCATTGCAAGTTGCAATAAAAGTCAATGGCTGGGTGATTACTTCATCATCCTGTTTGACTCCTAAGAGTAGCATGGCTAAATGAAGGGCATTCGTGCCATTAACGCAAACAACAGCTTTTGTTGCACCTGTGTATTCAGCAACCATGGCTTCGAAACGATCGACGAATTTACCTACGCTGGAAACGAAAGTTGTGTCAATACATTCCTCCAGATACTTTTTTTCATTTCCACAGAACACGGGGGCATGAAGAGGAATAAAATCCTTCGGAGAGTTAAAGGTCTTGCGAATAAAGTTGACGATGGGTTGAAACTTGGTCATGCAAGAGGTTGAGGTTAAGGTTGAGGTTGAGGTTAAGGTTGGGGTTGTGATAGGGCTTTTAGAACCTTATTTAAATCATAAATCAAAACATTGTATTTGTTTAAGAGTAGTTCTACTCCCTGTTTTTCAAAATATCCTACATCTAAGCCATAAATTAAATGGTTCTGAGTTTCAGTAACAGAACCTCTTGCATAAATGTAAAAATTACTTTTATCTTTACTTGAGCTTCTTCCAAAAGCTTCAGCTACATTTGCAGATACACTATTAGCTGATCTTCGGATTTGCGATGTTAATCCATAATCTTCAGAACGAGGCAAATGCGTTGTCCTTTTAAATACGTCAATTGATAACTCATGTGCTGTTTGCCAAATTGGCATTTCCGAAAAACTTTTGAACATTGAATTAAAATTGAGGCTAAGGTTGCGATAAAGGTTAAGACAGAGAAGAAGTCAGAAAATCGAAGTTATTCTTAACCTCATCCTTAATCTTGACCTCTTATAAATTATAAATTCCAGCTTTATACTTTTTCAAATTTTCTTCTTTCAGAAACCAATTACATGTGATTTCTAATCCTTTTTTGATATCGTATTCGGGTTTGAATGCGGTTAAGCTTTTCAAAAGTGTATTATCGCCCCACAACCTGAACACTTCAGAGTTTTCAGGACGAATACGTTGTTCATCAGTTATTAATTTGACCTCGCTTTGCATAATTTCTTTTATCAAAGCGAGGGTATCAGCCATTGATATTTCAAAATTAGAACAAATATTGATTTCTTTTCCAATTGTTTCATTGCATTCAGCTACAGCTAAAAATCCGTTGCAAGTATCTTTTACAAAGTTAAAATCACGTGTAGGTGTTAAATCGCCCAAATTAATTTCTTTCATCCCACTGGCAATTTGAGAAATAATGGTTGGAATAATTGCTCTTGCTGATTGGCGAGGACCATACGTATTAAAGGGTCTTGCAATAGTAACCGGCAGGTTAAAGGCATTAAAAAAACTCATTGCCATCGCATCTGCTCCAATTTTAGAAGCAGAATATGGCGATTGTGCTTGCTTTGGATGTTTTTCGTCGATGGGAACATATTGTGCTGTTCCATAAACTTCAGATGTTGAAGTATTAATCACCCTGATGCCCCCTAACTCTTTTGCTGACTGGCAAACATTTAAGGTGCCTCTGATATTTGTATCGACATAACTATCCGGAGCGTGATATGAATAGGGAATTGCAATTAATGCAGCAAGATGAAAGACAATGTCAATATCCTTCATTATATGTTTCACATAATGCGGGTCTCGTATGTCTCCAGTTACGACTTCTAAATTTGGATTTGTAGAAATATCTTCCAACCAACCCCAATAGTTAAATGAATTATAATATGATAAAGCTCTTACCTTATATCCTTTTTCAAGTAATAATTCAGTTAAATGTGAACCGATGAAACCGTCGGCCCCGGTAACTAAAACTCTTTTATTCATTTTTCAATGTATTTTCCCATTTCCATGCACTTTGAACCATTTCTTCTAAGCTTTTACTTGCTTTCCATTGAAGGATATTGTTAGAAAAAGAACTATCAGCCCAAATTTTTTCAATGTCACCTTTTCGTCTTGGGAAAAACTTCCAATTTAATGTGACACCTGTTGAGCTTTCGAATGCATTTACTACTTCTAACACAGAATATCCTTTGCCTGCACCAATATTATAAAATTCAATCTTACTGTTTGATTTATTATTTAAAAGACGATTTAATGCAGCAATATGAGCTTTTGCAAGGTCAACCACATGAATGTAATCACGTACGGCTGTTCCGTCGGGTGTATCATAATCATTTCCAAAAACACGAAGTAATTCACGTTTTCCGATAGCTGTTTGAGTTATAAATGGCATTAAATTATTTGGAATACCATTTGGCAATTCTCCAATTAAAGCAGATTCATGAGCTCCTACCGGATTAAAATAACGCAATGCTATTGAATTTAAACCATTATAAGCATTTACGGTATCCTTAATAATATCTTCTGCAATCTTTTTGGTGTTTCCATATGGAGATGTTGCCGGCAATAATGGTGAATCTTCAGTTACGGGAAGCATTTCTGGTTGGCCATAAACAGTGCAAGAAGAAGAAAATACTAAATTCGAAGTGTTGAATTCTATCATTGCATTAAGCAAATTAATTAAGCTCAACAAATTATTTTCGTAATAAAATAAAGGCTTTTCAACTGATTCGCCCACAGCTTTTGATGCTGCGAAATGTATTATTCCGGCAAATGGTTTATTTTCATTAAAAAATCGAAAGAGATCTTTCTTGTCTAATAAATCAAGCTTTTTAAAATAAGGACGAATTCCTGTGATTTTCTCAATTTGATCTACTACCGCAACATTTGAATTGGACAAATTATCAATAATGAAAACTTCGAAACCTGCTTGCTGCAGTTCGACAACTGTATGAGAACCAATATAACCTGTTCCTCCTGTGACTAATATTTTTTGTTTATCCATCTTTACAAATTATTCCAATACCATTTCACTGCTTCTTTCAACCCTTCCTGAAGATTATGTGTTGGCTTATAACTTAGCATATTTTTAGCTTTATCTATACTGGCAAGTGAATGCGGGATATCTCCTGCCCTTGCAGGTCCGTATTTAATTTCCACCTGCTGAATGGCTGAATCATATTCACTCAGATATTTTTTCAAATAGTGAGTTAACATATTTAAATCATTTCGTTCGCCAACGGCAGTATTAAAAACCTGTCCAACTGCATCTTTGTTTTTTGTAGTTGCTGCAAGATGGTTCATTTGAATTACATTGTCAATATAAGTAAAGTCGCGTGAATTTGATCCATCTCCATGGATTAAAGGTGATTCGTGTGCCTTTAACAACATTGTAAACTTTGGAATTACTGCCGCATAAGCTCCATTTGGATTTTGTCGTCGTCCGAACACATTGAAATATCGCAAGCCTATAACATCCATTCCGTAGTTCAAACAAAACACCTGGGCATACAATTCATTTACATATTTTGTTACTGCATAAGGTGAAAGTGGTATGCCAATAATTTCTTCCACTTTTGGAAGATTAGGTGAGTCGCCATAAGTAGAAGAACTTGCGGCATAAACAAGACGTTTTATTTTGGCATCCCGTGCTGCAACCAATATATTTAAAAAGCCACTTATATTTACAGCATTACTTGTAATAGGATCGTTTATTGAACGTGGAACAGAACCTAAGGCTGCTTGATGTAGAATGATATCGACACCCTCCATTGCCTTTAGACAATCATCAAGATTTCGAATATCACCCACTACTAAATTGAAATTTTTGTGGCTAAGAAAATCCTTGATATTCTCAATCCTTCCGGTTGAAAAATTATCTAAACAAACAACTTCATTATTGTAATTTAATAAATCCTCACATAGGTTTGAACCGATAAATCCTGCACCACCGGTGACAAGTACACGAGCGTTTTGTATTCTTTGGTAAGTCATTTTTACTTATCAATCATTCGTTTTACTTATCTTATCAACAAGTATATTTGAAAAAACCATTGCGCCTCCATCGTTCAAATGATTAATATCAGCAAAATATTTGACGTTATTTACAAACATCGAATCCGATGAATAATCGAAGAAGGGAACATTATATTTTCTTGCAATTTCTTGTCCTAATGTAAGGGAATAATCGGGGTGAAGGGATTTGTGATAATAAGGTGAACAGACAACAATTAGTTTTACTTTCGATGAAATGCAATCCTTAATGAACGAAGCATACATGTTTACTTTATTACTATCAATTTCTTTATTTGTCGAACTGCTATCAATTTGAAGGGGCCCATTCCACGTTTTGCTGAGTGGCACATAACCCTGAATGTCTCCTTTTCTTGTTTTATTAAACTCAGCATTACCGGCAGCTATGGTGAAAATTGAAGAATTGTAGGGGTAGATGGATGAGACTAATTTCAACCATTCATATTTGCTTTTAAGTTCGATGATGGATCGCATTTCGGGATGGCTATGATAGTAAGGCAGCAATGATGATAGCCGGTCGTAGCTTTCCTGACTTGGTTTAAATTCACCTTTCACAAAATCAAGAATGATGAGTTTAGGTGAATATCTTTTCAAAATTCCTTTTAGAACAGCATAATGATAGAACATAAAATTACCATCTCTTCCAACGTTATAGTAAGAAAGATGTAATCGTTTTTCTAATACTTCAGGATGATAATGATGATTGGCCCTTGATGAACCAAAGACCAATACATCGGCAGTGGTTTTTTCAATTGAATAGGTAGTCCGATAGAGTAAGCCACTTTCTTGTTTGAAGTATAAGTAGCGGAGAACATTTCCTACCGCAAAGTCAATGACAAATACAATTGCAATGAAAACAAGCAACTTCAATAGAAAGTATTGAAATGGATTCTTTTTTATTTTATAAATCAATTTCTTAATCATGATTCATCTTAAAATTGAAAATAAATAAATTGTCCGCCATCGAAAACGCCAATTAGCAATATTAGAATCAATAAAACTGCGTATGAAAAATTGCGCACCACCCAGCTTTTATTCTCCATAAATGAAAAATCACCTTTGTAAAACTCTTTTTTAAACTCAACCAAGAATAAAATCAGGATACCTAAAAAGGAATAAATCATGATAGATGGGTTGTCGATAAAGACCGCCCCATCAAGCTTTGAGATTTTCTTAATGATAGTGAAAGCATCAGTTACATTGTTGGCTCTGAAAAATATCCAGGCAAAACAGGATAAGAAAAATGTAATTAGCACCTGAAACAAGTGGTTTAATTTGGGAAGTTTATCTATACCTGTTAGTTTATTAAACTTATTTCTGTAGCCTTGAGAAATGATGGCGAAAACCAGATAAAAACCATTCAGACCACCCCATATTATATAGGTCCAATTGGCTCCATGCCATAGACCACTGATGAGGAAAACTAAAAACAGGTTTAAATACCAACGCGGAATTGAAGTGCGGTTGCCCCCAAGCGAAATATATAAATAGTCTTTAAACCAGGTGGACAATGAAATGTGCCAGCGTTTCCAGAATTCAGAAATGTTTCGGGCAAAATAAGGACGATTAAAATTGGTCATTAATTTAAACCCCATAACTTTTGCTGCCCCAATGGCGATGTCTGAATAGCCCGAAAAATCGCAATATATTTGAAAAGCGAAAAATATGGTGGCTAATAAAAGGGTCATTCCGGTATGCTGATCGGGATTGTTATACACCGCATTTACATATATGGCGAGGCGATCGGCTATCACGATTTTTTTGAAGAACCCCCACAGCATCAGTTTGAGTCCTTCGACTACCCGGAAATATTCGAAATAGTATTTTTCTCTGAATTGGTGAAGGAGATTTTGAGGTCGTTCGATGGGTCCGGCAACAAGTTGGGGATAGAACATCACATATAATGAATAGATGCCAAAATGCCGCTCGGCTTTCTGACGACCCCGATATACTTCAATCGTATAGCTCATTGCCTGAAACGTATGAAAGGAAAGCCCTATGGGCAACAGAATTGCTAAAAACGGGACGGGATTTGACAGTCCAAAACCATGTAGCAGAAAGGTGAAGTTAAGGTTCAGGAAATTATAATATTTAAAAACGGCCAGAACCCCAATGTTTGCAATTAAACTAAATGTGAGGAAAAGCTTTCGCCGGGCACCCTCGGCATTTTCAATGTATATTCCGGCAAAATAATCTATCACGATGGTGAATCCCAAAATCAGGATATACACCGGAATGAATGCCATATAAAAATAGCAACTGCTTGCTAAAAGAAGAATCCAACGTTTGCTAAAAGGCAGCACGAAATAAAGCGTCGTGACTACAATGAAAAAAAACAGAAAATGAAACGAGTTAAAAAGCATAATCTATAAAGTGATTATTTCTTGAACTTTTTGTCTTTATATTAGTGTTTTTGAAAAATGCCGTAGAGAAATATCTTATCAGTTATAATGATAGGTTTCTATTGTGTCAATTATTTTTTTTGCTGCATTGCCTTTGCCATAAAATTCTTTATCAAAACAAGCATTCGCTGCAAGCTGATTGATGTTTTCGTAAGCTGCGAGTATGCCTTCTTTTGTATTTCCCACTAAAACATTTGCTTTTTGTGAGCAAAGCTCCACCCATTCGGTTTCGTTGCGGAGGGTGAGGCAAAGTTTATGTAAGAAATAAGCTTCCTTTTGCAAGCCCCCACTATCGGTCATCAAAAAACGACAATGCTGCAATAGGTGCAGCATTTCTAAATAGCTTTGGGGAGGCAACATCATTAGGTTTGCCGAACTTAAATTTATATTGTATTTCTCAATTAATTGAATGGTTCGGGGATGCAGGGGAATCACCACCGGCAGGGTCTGACTAATTTCAATTAAAGAAGCAAAAATATTGCGCAGGTTTTCTTCAACATCAGTGTTTTCGGGGCGATGCAGGGTGGCTAAGGCATAGTTTTCGGGCAAGGTGACATCGAGTTCGACGGCATATTGCTTGAAAAACAAACAGGCATCATACATTACATCTCCGCTGTTTTCAATCAGACAATCGAAATTTGAAAAGCCCTCCTTGTGCAGATTCTCAACTGCAACCTCTGTTGGGCAGAACAAAATATCGCTGATTCTATCGGTAAGTATTCGGTTGATTTCTTCAGGCATTTTCATGTTGAAGCTTCTTAGGCCGGCTTCTATGTGCACCACTTTTGCGTTGGTCTTTTTTGCCGCTAATGCCCCTGCCAATGTGGAATTGGCATCGCCATAGAGCATCACAAAGTTTGGTTTTTCGTGCAAAATAATCTTTTCAATTTCTTCCATCATGCGACCCGTCATGGCGCCATGCGAAAGCTGATTGATGTGGAGCGAATATTTAGGTTGAGGAATATGAAGTTGATTGAAAAACACCTCGCTCATCACCGGGTCGAAATGCTGTCCGGTGTGCACAATGATTTCTTCCAAGGCCGGATGTTTCAGCATTTCGGCACTCACCACCGAAGCCTTTATGAATTGCGGACGGGCACCAACAATGGTGAGTATTTTAATTTTATTCAAAAAACGATATGCTTAAATTTTATTTTGCTATCAAACGCTATTGCTCTGAAGCCTTCTTTTTTCACTGTTGTAACATACATTTTTATGGATGAAAGACCTAATGAAAGTGGAAAATTTCACGTTTGGTTTTCAAACACTTAGTAAGAATAAATGTTACCTGATTACACAGCTTCGCCGCGTCAGTTACATATAAAAAGCAGTACTAACCCGACCGAAAACAGTCTGCAAATATAGAAAAAATAATTTGTTAGTTGTTTTAGGCGAGTTTAGTGGCTTTTGAGTGTAAAATCAAATCCCAAAAGAAAAGTGTAATAAATTCCCGGGAATTTCCCTCCCTCATTTCCACTGTCAATTCTTCATCAACTTTCTAAACTCCATCCTCTCGCCATGTTGCAGGCGTATTACATAGATGCCCGCAGCAAAGCCGGCAGTGGGCACCAGCGTTTTTTCTATCATACTGTTTTTATACAAAAGCTGACCCATAGTGTTGAAAATCTCAAAATCTATTGGAGTGGCGTTGCCTTTTGATTCTATTGTTAGTTCGTCTTGGGTTGGATTGGGGTAGAGGATAATGCTATTATCAGAAGGCTCAGGCATTAAACTATCATACTCAACCACTGAAACATCATCTATATAATAATAAGCAGCATTACCCACAGGTGGACCGGGTGTATTGGTATAGGCAATTTGAGTATGGGTATTTTCATCGGTCTTAAAATTCCCAATTATCATATAATCTTCTCCACCTTTTGCCATAAATACACCCGATATTTTCACCCAATTAGTGGTGTCAGTAATTATATTCCATTCAGGGTTTTCTATTTGGGGAATAACATTAAATACATAAATAATAGTATCAGAATTAGAATCAATATAATTCAACGAATCTTTAGAAAAATAAGCACCTATGGCATCAACACCTATTGGAACAGGATTCATACAAAAACGAGATAAAGAAATCCAAAATTCAACATAATAATACTTGTTTTCTATTAATGTATCTAATAATTTCACTTCAATGTACTCACGATAACCACCATAAGGCCAACCGGGCTCACATAAGCCGATTCCTGCATAAGCTTTTCCTGTTCTGGGAATTTGATAGCCCAGATTATTATTTGGAACTCCACATCCACCACAAGGATTTAAAGCATCATTAGCACAGGAATTAAAATAATCAGAAGAATTACCCGGTTGAAACCATGGAATTGCTAAATTTATTGAACCAAAACTTGTAGGACATACTGAATAATCCTCAAAACTCCCATTCGGCACCAAATTCTGCCCATAGCCTTCTCCCAACACAAAAAGCAATAAGATGACGAGATATTTTTTCATAAGATGAATGGATTGAAAAGCCCTACAAATGTAGGTATTTAATTGATGCAAAAAATATTTTTATTGTTTGCTTGTTATTTTTCATACCAAATAAAAATAATATATATCTTTGTAGCGATTTACTTTGCCATTTAATTCAAACTAAATGTAGTTTTAATGATTTCAAATGGGCATCGTAACAGAAAACATCGTTTTTAAACCAAAAAACTAAACATATAAACATTGTTCTTTGAAAGATTTAATTTGTTTTTCGCCGGTCAGATTTCAGGCTAAGGAAACA
>JBAWXL010000001.1:0-51032 GCA_037144095.1 Bacteroidota bacterium | reverse complement strand
ATATTAAAAAGAAAAAATATTGACGCTTTAAAAAAAGCAGAATTAAATACATTGACTATAAAGACGCTGGGTTCTTATTAAAGTTCGTTAACGAACAAGGTAAGATTTTCCCCCGTCGTTTGACCGGAACTTCTACTAAATATCAACGTAAAGTTGCTAAAGCAGTTAAAAGAGCCCGTCATCTTGCATTAATGCCTTATGTAGCAGATTTATTAAAATAATCAGGAGATAATATACCATGGAAATAATTTTAAAACAAGACGTTCATAACTTAGGTTATACGAACGATATATTAAAAGTGAAAAATGGTTACGCTCGTAATTATTTAGTACCTCAAGGAATTGCCATCGTTGCTACCGAAAGCAATCGTAAAATTCTTGCTGAAAACCTTAAACAAAAAGCTTTTAAAGATGATAAAATCAGAAAAGAAGCTCAAAGTTTGGCTCAGAGATTAGAAAATATTACTGTTAAAATTGGCGCAAAAGCTGCAGCAACAGGAAAAATATTTGGTTCGGTTAATACTATTCAAATTGCTGAAGCTATTAAAGAACAGCATAATATTGAAGTAGATCGTAAAAAAATAACGATTATGGGCGATCATATTAAAGAGCTTGGTGAATATAAAGCTATGATCAACCTTCATAAAGAATCAAAAGTTGAAATTTCGTTAGAAGTTTTCGGCGAATAAATTCTTAAATAAAATATATCTTTTTTACCTGCCATCCCTGGCAGGTTTTTTTTTCTTATTATGGTTTCAAAAAACACTATAAAACATTTAAAATCGCTGCAATTATCTAAATTCAGACAATTGCATCAACAATTTATTGTTGAGGGTGATAAGTCGGTGATTGAGTTGATGAGTGGACCTTTTGAAATCATTGAAGTGTATGCTTTGGAAGAATGGATGAATGAAAATGCCTCCTCAATTCAGAACATTCCTGTACAGATGGTTTCTCAAAAACAATTGGATCAGATGTCGGGACTTAGCACTCCTAACCGGGTTATTGCATTAGTGAAAATGAAACATTTTCAGTATGAAGTTGTTTCTATTTATAATGAACTTATTCTGATTTTGGATCATATTAGCGACCCGGGAAATTTAGGAACCATTATACGCACGGCAGATTGGTTTGGAATTGGGCATGTTTTTTGTTCAGAGAACACGGTTGAATTTTATAATCCAAAAGTTATTCAGGCAAGCATGGGTTCATTTACAAGAGTTAAAGTAATCCCTTTAAATTTAGCGCAATTTATCAGTTCGGCTCCATCGGAAACACCGATTTATGGTGCTTTCATTGATTCTCCTTCAATTTACAAAACACCTTTAAGTTCAAAAGGGATGATTATTATTGGGAGTGAGGCTAAAGGCATTTCTGATGAATTGGCAGCTTATGTAAACCATCCCATCAGTATTCCACGTTATATTCGCCATCAAACTTCCGTTGGTCCTGAATCGTTGAATGCTTCCATTGCCACCGCATTAGTTCTCAACGAATTTCGACGAAACGAAATGAATCATAATGATTAACGCAATTATTATGGTAAAACTCCAAATCCTAAAACTCATAATGCTCCTGTTTTTTTCAGGTTCGGTGTTTCTTTCATACTCTGAAAACCAGGATTCTACAAAGACTATATTGTGGGAAATAAAAGGAGAGGGAATTAAAAACCCCAGTTATCTATTTGCAACCATAAGGGTTCAGGATAAGAGTATCAAGCAATTTGACAGCATTGCAGAACAAAAGATATTGGAATGCAACGCTTTTGCTCTTGAAGTAATCGTTGATTTGGTGCCTCCTGCTGTGTTAAGAAGCCTTGTATTAATGCAGAACAATAATCTTGAAAAGATTCTCACAAAAGAAGATTTTAGTTTTGTCCAAAAAAAATATAAACTCTATACAGGTTTGAGCCTGGGTGCCTTCTCGAAAATGAAACCTTTTTTTCTGTATGCTCAACTCATGAAATATGAATTCCCGAAAGATTACAAAGAGTCATTCGACACTCAGTTGCTTGCCTTTGCTAAAAAAAACAAGAAGAGAATAATTGAATTAGAGGAGTTTAATAATCAGGTAAAATCCATTGATAAAATCCCGCTTCAAACACAAGCACACATGCTGCTTTTTGGATTAAAAAATCCGAACCTGATTAAGAAAAATTTCGAAGATGTTTTAGATGCTTATCTTCAAAAAGACATGAACACCGTTTTTAAACTTACCACTGACACGACTCTAATACCTTCCCAATTTATTGAATGTTTTTTCTCGGAAAGGAACGAAAAGATTTGCAACAACATCATTATGAATATAAAGCAACAATCTACTTTTATTGTTTTAGCAGCAGCAAATTTGATGGGTGAGAAAGGGGTTTTTCAATTACTCCGCTCGAAAGGTTACAGCATTAAGCCCATTCCAATTTCTTATTCCTCTGCTTTGAAATAAGAAATCAGGCAAGTTTACTTTTAAAATTTTCTTTCTGATGAAAAATCCCCTTCTTGAAGAAATCCTTTGTTTCTTAAATGAAAACAAAAACACTGCTGCTATTGAAGGCATGAAACGATTTGGTATTGTTACCACTACGGCATTTGGTGTTTCCCTTCCCATCCTCAGAAAGCAAGCCAGACTGTATAAAAACAATCACGAATTGGCTTTAGCGTTGTGGGAAACAGCATTTCACGAAGCGCGAATTCTTGCCACCATCATTGATGATCCTTCAAAAGTAAGCCCATCACAAATGGACCAATGGGTTAAGGATTTTTATTCATGGGATATTTGCGATCAGTGTTGTGGTAATTTGTTCAGAAACACCCCTTATAAATGGGAAAAGGCTTTCGAATGGGCAAAAGATGAGCGCGAATATGTCAGGCGGGCTGGTTTTGTAATGATGGCGGGCATTGCTATTGGGGATAAAAAAGCTGACGACAGCCTACTCATGCCTTTCTTCGATTATATTTTGACCTATTCGACCGATGAGAGAAATTTCGTGAAAAAAGCTGTGAATTGGGCTTTACGTCAAATCGGGAAAAGGAGTAGGCTCTTGAATTTAAAAGCCGTTGAAATAGCCGAAATATTGATGAAATCGGAAAACAAAACGGTTCAATGGATTGGAAAAGACGCTTATCGGGAACTCATCAATCCTTCGATTCTGAAGAATATTAAACACTGAAAGCACTGATGTAGCTAGCCTTTCAGAGCTTATTTCGGAAAATCAAATAATGTGAGAAAAATTTTTTATTTGTAAATTATTGAAAATTAATAATTTTTGCCACAAGGCAAAAAATATTTCAATTTTTTTCATTTCTCAGGCAACCTTTTGATGAAAAAAATTGTCTTGTGGTATGAAAAACAATAAATCGTTTTATCTACAAAAAAAAATTATTAATTATTAAAATCAAACTTATGGGAAAACAAGTTGTTAGCGAAGAAAAAGTTAAACCAACCCGACCATTAGTTATTGAAGAAATGCCTTCAAAGGACAATGATTTAATAACTTATGCTCACGGAAAAATTAATTTATTTACTTCATCCACATGGATTACTTCGCCCATTCCGACCATTCTGGTCGTAACAGGTCTTTTAGGCACCTACTCGACCGCACAATCTAAAGTTTCACAACGTACTATTGGTCTTGCCTCAGAACGCGATTTGGCTAAATTACCGGTAGAATCTGCTTTACACTGTTGGGCTGCCCTGGTTCAATGGACTGCAGATCAAAATCCTCTTCAAGCCATTGCTATTATTGAAGCACATGGCTACAGAACTCAAAAAGTGTATGTTTCCAGCAAAAAAGACTTTGAAGCTCGTCATGATGTTTCGGGAACAGTTAATCTTATTATTAAATCGAAGGGACCACATACTTACTACGAAAGGCAAATGAGCACCGATGGTCATACCTGGACGGAAATCGAAGGGACTATGCATTGCAAATATTTGCTTAAAGGCTTGACTCCGGGTACTGCTTATTATTTCCGTTATCGTGCAACAACGGGTGCAGGGAAAAGCGATTGGAGCCAATATATTTACTTTATGGCGATATAATATCTGACTTTAAAGTATTAAAAGTCGGCAGTCTACAGTCGGCAGTCAGCAAAACCAAAATTCACACATTTGGGTAATTGCAGATTGCCGACTTTTGTTTTTGAGCCGCTTTTAATTGCCTTAATATTTTTGGCTGATACCTACTTATAAGCCTCCTCAAATCAGCCATATTTTCATCGTTTGAAATGTTAAAATAAAGTAAACGTTCTGTATGGTGCTGAATTCAAGTTAATTACCAAGACTAAAATATGTCAATAAATCTAGATTTATTGACATATTTTTTTGATTTCATGACAAGTTTTCTAGATTTGTGGTCATAGTATCTTGATTTGTTGGCCACAAATCTAAATTTCCTATCCAACAAAAAAGATTTAAGAACAGAAAATCTAAATAGTATGTACAGGACCAAAGATTTATGGACATTTAATTTAGATTTACTAACAATAAGAAAAGAAAAATAGCTACTAACTTTAAATTTACTGTCAATATATTTTAATTTAGTGATATTAAATCTTAATTTCCTGATACTAAATTAAAATTAAATGTAAGTAAAACTTGAAAAGGTGATCATAATGGTGGGATTTTAGGGGATTTTGGAAGGAAAAAAATGGTTTTTTAGGGGAGTAATTTTTGGTTGTTTTTGGAAGGAATAATCAGAAATATTTTTCAATAATGATGTTTAGAATTATAATATATGTAATTTTACAGTGGATTAAGGTGGAGGTGGAAACCACATAAAAAAACGGAATTGAAAATAAAAAAACTATGCCAATAAAAAAAATAACAAAATCAATATTTTCTATTTTTCTATTTGTAATATTTATAATTAATTTATCTTCTGGTCAATCAACTTCAAAAAATCACTTTAAGTCTTTTTATGATTTTTATAATTTCATATATATTAATAGTTCTAGCAGAATATTACCATATTCAATTTTAGATACTTCATCAACAACTATAAAGATTTCGAATGACACTATTAAAGAGATTAAAAACATTAGGTTAGAAAACTGGACAATAAAGTTCATTTCGTTTTACGACACAACAAAATATCCAATTTGGAGTTTGCCAAATTATTATTCAAACTCATATATTCAAATAAATGATAAAATATTATTACCTGATTCGAATAATCTTTTTTGGGGACTTGAAATTACAAACGCTTCAATTTATAATCTAAATGGGATAACTTATATAATACTTCATTCATATGCCCCAAAATGTAATGGAAGCTTTTGTCTAATTGAATATGATCAAATATTTTGCATTAAAGGAAATAAAATTGAATATCAGATAATTGAAGGCTTGCAATTTCCACATGATATCTATTGCGATATAAACAATGATGGTCAACTTGATAGAATATCATTTAATGGTACATTTACAAAAAAGCAAAATAGCCTAATGTCTCATTATAAAGAATATTATTTAGTTCAACCTCTTATATATCAAAATAATGATTGGATTCCGTTGAAAGACCCTCATGGGAAAAACTATTTCATTTTCATACAAACAGATGATAAATACGAATTTAAACATTTTAAAATTCTTGATTTTAATTGGATTACAAAATTATAAAATGAGCCCCCCTCTGATCACTAAATATAAATATATGTAATGCAGTTACTAAGTAATTGCATTTCTACTTTAAACTCAGAGTTATTTGCTATTATTCTTAACCGTTTACAAAACATCTAAAATAAAAAATACAATGAAGGTAAAATATGATAAAGAAGTAGATGTGCTCTATATTCAGTTCAGCGATAATAAAATCAATGAAAGTGATGAGGAAAAATCAGGTATCATATTAGATTATGATAATGAAGGTTCTATTGTTGGGATTGAAGTTCTTAATGCTTCAAAGAAAATGAAAAACATAAATAAGGTAGAATATGAAATAGCCTAGGACTACCCCCCCCTAAGCTTCATATATTTATTTAACGCAACCATTCAAAGCCGATTTTGCAAATCGGCTTTGAACACATGATAATTCGCAATTATCACCCCTCCTCTCCGTAAATTAAATGTTGTCTATCAAGAGCATAAATTAAGAAGGAGACAAAGATATGATTTACAAAATATCTTTGTCTCCTTCGTTATATATGTATCTGTGAATAGTTAAATTAACTATTCACAGATTTCATTTCATAGTTCTCCTACCTTAAGGAGTTCCGGAGGGCATTCCCGGATATTGTGAAAATGGACCTTCAATAAGTCTTGGTTCAAAAATATTGAAGTCATCAAAATCAACTAACCCATTACCATTAAGGTCAGCATCAGTAAATCCATAAACCCCTTCGCTTAAGTAGGGATTAAAAATATTGAAGTCGTCAAAGTCAACTAATAGATTTTGATCAAAGTCGCCGGCATATAAAGCATACACATTTGGATTAACCTGAGCTTGTGGGTCGATGCCTCCATAGATTTTGTATGCCCTTAATGCATCATTAGTGAAGTTATAAACAACAGGATTCGTATTAAATGGAACTGGAATGGAAGACCAAACTTCTAAGTGGTTTCGATTGCGAACCCTAATGAAATAGTTTCCGTGATGGGTATCAGCAATCTGAACACTTGCCCAACCGGTTGTGGCTAAGTCAACGCCTGTTAAACTGACACCAATTGGATCAAAAGGAGAATTTTCACTGAACAGGTCGATACTAATTCTATCCGCTATGCCCGCTCCAAATTTAGGAAATACATTGCCATTCGTCCAATTAATATCATTTGCTTCAAACATTGTATTTGTGTTATCATCAAACAATCCTTCTAAGAAGAGCTTCAGTTTAATAGTTCTAAAGAAATTAATATGGAAAATATCCACATCAGATCTTGCTGTATTAACAGGTATGCAACTTAAAGAAGAAATTACACTGCAATAAACACTATCTAAATCCTGAGGAATAAAACTGAACACAGGGTTATTATCTCCAACAGCCACATCGTTTAAATACCATTGATAAGTTGGAGAAATTCCGCCATTGGTAATTAAAGCAGTTAATTGAACTGTGTCGCCAGCATTAAAACTGGTAGAACCAGATAGGGTTACAGTAAGAGGAGTTGATGGTGTAAGATTGACATTAATGAAAAGGTTTGAAACCGGACCAAGTCCACAATCATTATGACCTCTTACAGAAATGTTTCCTGAAACAGCAGCAAAACCATAGTCAACAATTATATTAGTAGTTGTACTTGCTCCAGTGGCTCCCGAAGGTAAAGTCCACTCATAAGAAGTAGCATAGGTTGCATCAGGAACAGAATAGCTAATACCTGTTTGACCCTGACAAACTGTGGCTAAGCCGGTGATAGTATCAGGAACAAGAGGTTTTGGATTTACAACAACAATCTTAGTTGAAGAATCACCAATACCACAGTAGTTCATTCCTCTCACAGTAATATTACCAGTAGTTGCGGAATTATCAAAATACACAGTAATAGAAGAAGACGAGCTCAAGCCATGAGCACCACTAGGTAAAGACCATTGATACTGATAAGCGTTGGGAACTAAATCAATATGGTAAACTACCTCCATTTGTCCTTGACAGACAGTGCTTAATCCGAAAATTGGACCAGCGGGGTCTGGAGTTTGAGTAATATGAATTACCTTCACGTTACTGGTTGCGTGGTTATCAAAAATGCAGGATTCACTGGATGCTAAAGTACACCAAATCGAATCGCCTTCATTAGGTATATAAGTATAAGTTAAACTATTGCTACCCACATTAAGCCCGTTTTTCTTCCATTGAATTTCAGGATGAAGACCCTGATTGGTTGGTATGGCTGTGAAAGTCACCGGAGTATTCACACAATTAAAAGTAGCTGAGCTGGAAATACTAATACCGGCATAAAGCGGTGGCGGCTGTAATATCGTTGCAAGTCCGTTAAGAGTTAATCCGTTAACATCAGTAACAACGAGTGTATAAGTCCCCGCACCACCAGAAATGGAATCATTAGTTTGTCCATTACTCCATAAAATATTATACGGTGACTGCCCACCAGAAATAATTACTTTGGCGCTTCCATCGGTACTTCCATAACAAGAGGCAGGAGTAGTAACAAAACTTAAATGCATTGCACCTCCTAAATCCTTGCTAATTTCATTATCTGTAATGTCATACTCAACAGGATCACCGTCTGAGATTCTACCAATAATTGTTGTTTTAGTATCGACAACCGTCCAAGGGATAGTGATAATTCTGGTTTGTGATGTATCCCAAGTAAAAATTTGGTGTCCAATTGGGTGTTCAACAAGTGAATCATCCAAATAATACAATGAATAGGTGGCTCGACATGAGTCGTAACCAACATTCTTAATGCTAGTACTTATTAAAATTTGTTCACCTAAAGAAGGCACACTATCACTGAATGTCATGCTATAAGGCACGGGCACTAAATTAGGTGCTTTACCAACAATTATTGCTCTAGTAGCTTCATTGTTAAGTTCATCAGTTTCAGTAACAGCATGAGTATAATCAATGATAGATCGAATTATATGTATACCCCGAATATTAGAAGCCCATTTTTTTGTTACATGGAACGTAGTAAATGTGCCATGAGCCAAACCAGGAACCGTAAATGCATCGAGGAAGGTGTTATCTACTCGGCAGTATAGTACAATTGGAGTTATACTCGACATTCCGATATTTTCATAAGTCAAATCAATAGAGATTGAATCATTTAGTTCAGGATTCAACCATGATGGAGCTATATATTGTGATAGTACTCTATAATCTGGTAAATCTGTAACATGAACTGTAACAATAAGTTCATTGTTAAATTCATTACACTCATGATACAAATGCCCGGGATCTGCAGTCATCTTAACAAGATAATCTCCTGCTAGAGGGAATGCAAATGGAGTAGGAAGGTTGATTCCAAAGGGGCAATTACAGAAGGTACTTCCACAGAAAGTATGAGCATTTCCTAAGTTTGTCCAACCCGCAGGTAATCCAGGACCCTGAACCTCAAATTTCACAAATAAATTGGAAGCTCTATAAAGCCCTGGGTTATTGACAGCCACATTTAGAGTAACGGGCTGACCTTTAGTTTGCGTATAATCCCAAAAACATCCACCCCAACATCCATCACTTAAGTAGAAGTCCCAACTTAAATCGCCAGTAGCTTCATTATTTAACTCGTTCGATTCGTTAATAATATTCCCGTAATCAGCAGTGACGCTGTAAGGATGACAACCATAAGACGGAGAAGGAACAACAGTGTCAATGGTTTGCGTTTGTCCTGAATTCAGTGTATTTGTGAAGCTGTAATCGTAAGGGGTTCCATCAACATCAAATCTAACGATAAAATTACTTGCAGATATTAAACCATAATTTGCTATAGTTGCAGTAAGTTTAATGTTTCCTGGATGTAATGGATCGGTTGGATCAACAACCAAACTTTGACATCCAAAAACAGTCAAGTCAGGTTTACAACTAATTAATGTGGTAGAAACCGTCGCATTATTATTGAATTCGCTTATTTCTGCAACATGATTATTATAATCAGCTTTAAAAACAAAAGTGTAAAATCCTACAGGATGCGGTGAAGACCAGTAAAAAGTTGTGCTTGTACAGGTAAGTGGTGGAATGTTATCAACCGTATTGTAAAGAGTCGTCTGATAAATACCTCCCAGATAAATATCTAATGAGTTTTCAAAAGGACCTGTAGCTACACCACCTTGATTATCCAAATTAAATGTAATATTGTTAAACTGACATTCATTGTATTCATTATATAGATAGCCTGATGAAACAATATCAGGCATAGGTGGATGAACCATGATGCACACCGAATTGCTGTTATTGTATTCATAACATTCAGGAACAACTCCGAATACATCTGCTGTTGACGAAATACCGTAGCCTCCTAGGGTATTATATGTCATAGCTGGAGGTAGATTAACAACAAAAGAAGCTCCAATTGCTAATGCTGGTATTGGATAATTTCCCGAAGGATTAGGTAAACAACCATTGGCATCGATATTTAATGTAGAAGGACCACTTGGGGCATTCCCTTGGTTTGTAACAGTGACTGTTCCGCTTAAAGCTTGATTTAAAAGAATATTAACGCAGCTATTCCAATGACACCATCCGGGCCAAACAGTTGCAGGTCCAATGTTTATTGAAGAAACCAGATCAGGAGCAATACATACAGACTCAGTTATATCAAATTGAGTTGCAGTATCGCCATCTAAAGTGTAGTCTGTAATGTGAACTTTCACATGATATGTACTCGGACTCCAAGGTGCCCAAATACCAAAACTATAGTTGCCTAATGAATTTGAATAAGTGCTTCCCGTAGCCCCAGTTTCAACAACATTCCATGTAACAGTAGCTCCAGCACAGGAAGAATCTGTCAAATGTACAGCGGTACCCACGTACCAAGCGCTTCCACTAATAGTTACATTGGAATACCGAGGTGCAACGGTAGGACTTGGATAAGCGGTTATCATAATTTTTCCCGGTAAAGTATAATGCCCATTTGTGAATGGACGGATTGCCTGATTATCGAGTTCATTAGGTTCATCAATAACATTAGTATAATCAATAAATACCTGCATTGGACACCATGCTGGAAGATCCGGTGTTTGAATATCCCAGGAAACATTAGTAGAACTATAAGGACCCAGATGATGAATTAGAATATCCGGGAAAACAACTGTTGTATCAAATTGATTTCTCAAGTGAACAATAAACTCATCGGCTGAACGTCCTGAATAATTATGAACTGTAGCATTAACGGTTATAAAATCACTAGGATTCGGATGATAATTTGAGAAAGTTATATCATTTGCGAAAATAGTGATATCAGCTTTTGTCATTACCATTGGTTCAACCAAAGTATTAGTTGATGTTGAGCAAGTTGAATCATCACTTGCTACAAAAGTTGTTGTCCAGTTTGCAGATTCAGGAAGAGTAAATGCATCATAATAGTAATCTTTTCCGTCGGTTACATCTAAGTCATTTGGGTCAACAGGGTTCATATAGAACATTCTGTCATTTGGATTTGTGTAAACACCATTACCTTCAAAATCAAGCATTACTCTTGGGTAAGTTGCAGAAGGCATTAATCCATCAACATTTGTATATCGAACCTTAAAAATAAAATGACCTGAAGGAAGACCATCGGTAGGATCAACAAAATGATTTGTAAATCCTGGATTTCCAGTATATGATAATGTAGGAGGATGATTGATAGGCTCGGTTACTGTTCTAACAGCAAAATCAGTATTATTACAAATACCTTCTGCTCTAACATAAAGCATGTCATTCAACACAGGGATAAGACTAATGGATGACCCTGTACCTAAAGGATTATTACCTAAATTATCAGAATACCAGTGCCAGGTAGCTCCTGAACCTAAAAATCCACCGTTAACATAAAGTGTTGCACTCGAACCAATGCATTTGGAAATTTCACCACTTATTTCAGTGGGAGCAATTGAAGGTGAATTTATTACAACATGGAATTGTGAGGAAGGCCCAAACCCACAAGAGTTCTCTCCCTTTAGAGTAATATAGCCATTTGCTTCTGAAATTAAATACACATTGATAGAACTTGAATCGCTTGAACCCATTATTCCAGAGGGGAGACTCCATATATAAGTCAATGCATCTGTAACAGGCGCAACAGAATAAGTTTGCATATACTGATTCTGGCTTAGACATATATTGGCATTTCCTGAAATTGAACCAGGTTGTCCAGGCAATGGATTTACATCAATTGCCAAAACTGACCCAACTCCATCTCCACAATCATTATGACCCTTAACGGCAATATTTCCAGAGATCAAATTGCTCGTAAAGTTAACAAACAAACTATCCTTAACAGTGCTTACCATCGTTCCATTTGGTAAAGTCCAAATATAAGAAGTAGCATTTATTATTGGAGGTACGCTGTATAAAACATTGCTTTGGCCCTGACATACTCTAATGGGTCCGGTGATTTCCCCTGCAGCTTCAACTAATAAATGAACGGTAATAGTCGCAATTGTTGAATAAACAGGGTTACACATACCATTTTGAACAATTGCACGATATTGGGTAGTATTAATTAGGTTTTCCACAGTAAAAGTATTGGATGTATTGGTAATATCGTTAAAAGTATTCCAGTTGTCCTGAGAGGATTGCCATTTAATAATATTACCTGAATACCCACTTAAGGTTAGCAAGGTAGAATTTGTCCCTGCACACACAGTTGTACTCCCTTGTATATGACCTCCTAAAGTATCCTGTATATCAGATATAGAAACAGATGTCGTTTTTGAACATCCATTAGCATCCGTTACAGTAACTGAATAAGAGCCAGCACCAATTGAATTTGCTGTGGCGGTAGTTTGATTTCCTGCATTGGAATCCCACAAATAATTATATGTTTCAGGAGAACTACTTCCAATATTTCCGCCCAAAGCCATTACTGAGGCACTACCATTAGTTTGTCCACAAGTAGCATCAACAAAAGATGTCGAAAGATCAAAAGTTCCACCAACTGTGACATGAACCTGTGCAATCGCTGAACATCCGGTAGAATCTGTTCCTGTAACATAATACGTTGAAGAATTAATTGGGACAAATGTTACTCCATCATTAATTTCATTCGACCAGCTATAATAAGATGCTCCCGTTCCATTTAGAGTTATAGAATCACCTATACAGACATTTAATGAAGGAATTGAAGTATAGCTAATAACAGGTAGTGGTTTCACTGTAATATGCAAAGTTGAAGTAATACCTTCACCACAACTGTTTAAACCTTTAACCGTAATGTCACCAGAAACAGCATTATCAGTATAATTAATAACAATATAACGATTATTGCTTACTCCTGTGGTTCCGTTAGGAAGAGTCCAAATATAACTTGTTGCGTTAGGTATGGTATCAATAATATAAGCAACTTCATTTTGGCCAGAACAAACAAAAGCTGATCCAGTAATTAATCCTGCAGCTTCAGGCAATAAATTCATATTAACAGAAGCGCAAGTTACATCAGAGTTTCCAAAACAGTCTGTTACAGTCACGCAGTATATTCCACCTGATGTTACATCTATTGATCCCGTGGTTTCACCTGTATTCCACAAATAACTTGAAGCACATTCATAGGTTAAATGTGCTGCAAGTACGCCTGAATTTCCTTCACAGATTGTCACATCCTGAACCTGAACAGAGTTATTCTGAACATTGATGGTTTTTGTCACAGAATCTGAACCTGAACAATTATATTCAATCAATTTTATATTGTATGTTCCACCGTCCGAATAAAAATGCGTAGGATTCAAATCAATAGAAATATTTCCATCTCCAAAATCCCATAACCTTGTATTTCCATTTCCATGAGTAGTATCAGCAAAAGCAATCGGTTGGCCAACAATCGGACTTGTATTTGAAATTATAAATCCTGGTTGCGAAACTACAAGTGGAGCAGTTGTCCAATTAAGTGTAAAGCCGCTTCCCACCGCAGAACCATCACTATGGAAAGTCACATAACATTTTCCTGATGTTGCAGTTACAGCACCAGGCAATGTGCTTCCTGTAGCATGTAATAACAATGGAGCATTTGAATTATCTCCATCATACAAGTTCAAATAATCATATCCGTTCTCTGTATTAAGAGATGTTAAACTCAACGTTACTGCTAAGCAACCTGGGTTAATTAGGAAATTACAGTTTTCATTGTTTTCATAATTCAGATTAGGTCCACCAATATCAAATAATGTTCCACTAGCATCTGAACTGGATGCATCGGCACAAATACGGTAATAGGTTCCTTGAGGCACAACAGTTATAGTTTGGGTTATGGAATCTGAGCCTGCACAATTCATTTCAACCAATGTTATATCAAATATTCCTCCTGTGTTATAAGTATGAGTTGGGTTAAGATCAGTAGAAGTTGATCCATCTCCGAAATGCCATAATTGGGTATTGGTACCAGAAGTGTTATTTATGAAAGCAACGGATTGTCCTGCTATTGGGTTAGGATTTGAAATTGTAAATGCTGAACTTGGAATTGTAAGTGGGGCAGTTGTCCAATTAAGTGTAAAGCCGCTTCCAACAACAGAGCCGTCACTATGGAAAGTTACAAAACATTTTCCTGAAGTTGCAGTCACAACGCCCGGCAATATATTTCCAGTAGCATGTAATAACAATGGTGCACTTGAATTGTCACCATCATATAAATTCAAATAATCATATCCGTTTTCGGTATTAAGAGAAGTAATATCTAAAAGTATTGCTAAGCAACCCGGATTAATCAGGAAAGAACAATTTTCATTGCTATTATAATTATTGTTGGGGCCGCCAGAATCATATAATGTTCCATAAGAATCAGTAGTTGATGAATTTGTACACATCTGGTAAGTAACATGTACAATTTCAAATATTGAATCTGAACCTGCACAATTAGATTCTATCAGTTTTACATTAAAAATTCCTCCTTGAGTATAAGCATGGATAGGGTTTAAATCAGTTGAAGTTGATCCATCCCCAAAATTCCAAAACCTTGAATTTCCAAGTCCATGTGTCGTGTCAGTAAAAGCAACTAATTCTCCAACAACTGGAATAGTATCAGAAACTATAAATCCAGGAACAGGAGAGTCGGTATTTATTGTAACGGTTATTGATGATGTTATAGAATCAGGATAAGCTACAATGACAATTCCAGAGCCTCCTGCACCACCGCCTGGTCCCCAATTAGCACCACCTCCGCCACCTCCGGTATTTGGAGTTCCAGAATTACCAGGACTTCCATATCCTCCATTACCTGCACCACCTCCGCCGATTCCTCCTTGTCCTGCACCAGCACAATATGATCCGCCACCGCCACCTCCGGCATAATAAACTGTAGTTCCAGAAATAGAAGATGGTAAACCAGGGCCACCAAACATTTGACCATATGCACCTGCCCCACCAGGACCTCCGGCACCACCACCACCACCACATGGACTACAACTTTGACCTGCAATAGTTCCACCGTCATGACCTTGCCCTGGAGTTCCTGAACCTCCATATCCGTTTTCAATTGAAATACTTGAGTTCATACCACCGCCACCGCCAGATCCTCCAGCATGTCCTGCGGTTGCAGTACCATTTGCTCCACCACCGCCACCGCCACCGATTGCAATTAATGATTGAAAAACAGAGTTGCCTCCATTTGTCGGGGAATTCCCATCAGAGCCATTTCCACCTGCACCAACAGTTATAGGAATAATACCGGATGAAAGAGGTACCATTGTTTCAATAAAACCACCTGCACCTCCTCCTCCTGCAGTACAACCACCACCACCACCAGCAACAACTAATACTCTTGCATTAGTATTAAAACCAAAAGGAACATTTAGGGTATCATCAGAAGTAAATGTATGAATTCGATAACCACCAATATTAGTCAAAGTCCCTCCTGTCGGCAAATCGCTGCCAATTGTTGATGAACAACCATTACTATTAGTTACAATAACAGAAAAGATACCTGCAAATTCGGCAATATAAGTTGAATTTGTCGCTCCGAGTATATTATTTCCATTATTTGTCCATTGATAAGAATAATCTGAATTATAAGTAGTTGATAATAAAACACTTCCTCCCTGACAAAAAGTAGTTGAACCTTGAGATGTAATAATACCAGATGGAAGGGGATTTACTGCAGTATATAATGAGGAGGAAAGACCATCTCCACAACTATTATGACCAAAAACAGAAATATTTCCGGAAATTGCAGAATTGTTAAAACTCACAATTATTGAATCTAAAGAGCTTGACCCTGTTGCACCCGAAGGCAAAGACCAAACATAATAATCTGCATTGTTAATTTGAGGAACAGAAAAAGTTTCGCTTTGACCTTGACAAACAATGTTTGCACCAGAAATCATTTGGGCATTTGATGGTAATGAATTTACGACCACACCCAAACTTGAAGTCCCTATACACCCATTTCCGTCCGTTACAGTAACAGAATAGTTCCCTGTACTGGTAACGGTTAATGTTTCCTGTGTGGATTCATCATTCCACAAATAAGAGTTATATATCCCAGCATCAATAATCCCACTTGTGCAGAACATAGATCCACCAGTAATAGTTGGAGCAGGTTTTGGGTTTCTAATAAGTGTGATTGAAGCTACACCAGCACAACCATTTCCATTAGTAACTGTAACAGAATACACGCCACCAGTAACAGCAGTAATTGTTTCTGTTGAATCTCCAGTATTCCAAACATAAGATAAATATGAGCCTGCATCTAAAACAACATTACCTCCCTCACAGAAAGTAGTGTTTCCGTTGGTTATTATTTTTGGCAAAATACTATCCTGAACTGTTACAGTGAATGAACAAGTTGTTGTATTTCCGGATCCATCAATAGCTAAAAATGTATTTGTCGTTGTTCCTGTTGGAAATACATCTCCTGAATTTAATCCAGCGGTTTGAATTAATTTTGGAAAAACTGCATCATAAGATATTACCAGCAATCCATCACCACCAGATGTTTGTCCATAACTACCATTATTTTGTCCACTTCCACCAGTTGAGCAGGTTGGGCATAACGCACTAAGAAGAAAGGAATTTCCAGCAATTTTTTCAATTCCGTTAGCAATGGAATCGCCCAAACTGGATCCACCACCACCACCACCACCAGATGCATCGCCATTAAATGGAGAGCTTCCGCCTAATCCACCGTGGAAACCGCCGCCGCCACCACCACCAGAACCTCCATCGCATAATGAACTGCTCCTGTTTTCTCCATTAGTCCCAACATTAATACCATTTGCGCCAAAATTTCCTCCTGATGAATTATTAGTACCATATCCATTTACATTACCTCCGCCGCCATTGCCAGCATCAACATCATTTCCTGCACCACCGCCACCGCCACCGCCAGCTGCTACAAGCAAAGGAGTTATTCCATGAACTACTGCAGATCCACCGCCACCGCCACCGCCAGCTCCAGAACAACCACAAGGGCCCGGGTCACCTCCGTTTCCTCCAGTACCAAATCCGAAACCACCTGTTCCATGGCCACTATTGGAATTACATCCAACGCCAAATGTCCCACCACCACCAACATATAAAGTTAAAACTTCACCTGGATTAACGGGAATGTTGCTTTTTACAAAAGCGCCACCACCTCCATTTCCACCAAATCGTCCATCATGACCTCCTCCGCCACCACCAGCTCCCCACGCTTTAACAGTTATTGAGAATACACCATCTGGAACAATAAATGTTTCAGGAGATCCTGTGTAATTAAATGTATGACTTCCTGAAACACTGGAATTACAATTATCAGTAACTGTTGGAACAGTATAATAAACAGCACCCTGACAGGTCTGAACAATATTTGAAGGACAATCAGAAATAACAGGGGCAGTAGTATCATTAACTGTTATATTAAAAATACATGTATCGTAACAAGTTCCATTAGTAGCAATCGTAGTTACAATATTGTTTCCTACAGGGAAAAAATATGGAGATGTGATTTCTCCGGAATATAAAGAGTAAGAAAGAGTTCCGAAATCTGTTGAAGCTGTAAATGAAGCATTCGCTCCACATTGATCAGAACTTGAAATTAATATCTGATCAGAAGGACAAGTAACAATCGGTTTAACACCATTAACGGTCACTTCTTGTGAAGCAGAACCAGTACATCCATTTCCATCAGTAACAGTCACCGAATATATTCCAGTATTCGATGTTGTAATTGTTTTAGTGACTTCATTTGTATTCCATAAATAAGAAGCATAACTACCAGCATCTAAAGCCACTGAACCACCAGGACAGAAAACAACTGGTCCATTTGCACTAATATTAACAATAGGATTAGGATTAACCTGAATATAAATAGAAGCAGAATTAACACATCCAAATTCATTGGTTACAGTTACAACATAATATCCTGTTGATGTCACTGTATCTGTTTCTGATGTAACACCATTACTCCAAACAAACGAAGAAAAACCTCCAACTGCATCCATCACTAAAGATCCTCCCTCACAAAATGTTGCAGAGCCATTGAGGCTAATGTATGGATAAGTTGGATTAGGATTAACGGTAACATTTTGAGAGGTTGAGCCAATACATCCATTTTCATCTGTTATCGTTACAGAATAAACTCCACCATTTGAAACATTGATTGATTCACTTATACTTCCTGAGCTCCAAATATATGAACTATATGAGCCTGCATCTAAAGTCACACTATTTCCTGAGCAGAATGTAGTTGGTCCATTTGCTGTAATCATAGGATTAGGCGTCTGGAATGGTCTGACAACAACTGATACTGGAGAACTTATTCCAGAATCTATCGAATTTGGAACAGCAATAACAACAATACCTGAACCACCATCACCACCTTTATTATTATAATTATAATGTGAACCGCCACCGCCACCACCTCCAGTGTTGGCACCTGCGTTTCCTCCAGGTACATTCGCCTGACAACTTGTGCATCCATCTGTTCCAGGTAATCCATTATTATAACCTGCACCGCCTGTGGTTATTCCAATGGCACCGCCGCCGCCGCCGCCAATGCCTCCATTGCCACCGCCAATGCTATAACCTGCACCGCCGCCGCCGCCACCCCAATAGTAACTTGTGCCAAGGATATCACAATAAAGACCAGGCCCGCCATTTGCCTGATTATTTCCATCAGCTCCAGCACCTCCAGCACCTCCACCACCACCGGAATAATATTGGTTGCCTTGGTATCCGCCCCGATAGCCTTGACCTAGAGTTCCTTCACCTGAACCATAATAACCAGGGGAAACCCAATTATCGTTATATCCTGAGGTACCACCTCCGGATCCTCCTGAATTCCCAACTTGAATTCCCATACTATTAGGTGAAGTACCACCATATCCACCACCAATAGCAGTTAGTGTGCTGAATATTGAATTCCCACCATTACTTCCGGGAATATTAGGATGACCACCTGTGCCTGCGGGTGCTCCGGCTACTCCCGTTCCAACAGTTATTGCATATGAGCCCGGAGAAATTGCATAGCTAGTGTCATAAATAACACCGCCACCGCCACCGCCGCCGCCCATATTGGTACCACCGCCGCCACCGCCAGCAACCACTAAAACTTTGGCATTTATGTCAGAAGAAACAACAAAAGTGCCATTTGAAAGAAATTTATGAATACTATATCCACCAGCACTTGATACTAAATCACTACCAAAAGTAGCTGTGCATCCATTTGAATTGGTAACAAATACTGTGTAATCTCCTGAAGAATCTGCGCTATAAGTAGAATTTGTAGCTCCAGGAATTTCGTTTCCATTTAGTTTCCATTGGTAAGAATATCCATTTCCTGTGGTAGAAGATAATAATACACTTCCTCCCATACAAAAAGTTGTAGACCCTTGAGGTATAATTGTTCCATTAAAATTATCTATAATCACATTTGTTGTTGCTGTTTTTGAACAACCAAATTCATTTGTGACTGTGACTGTATAGGTTCCACTTGCAGACCATTTAACATTGGGAATTGATGGATTCTGTTCTGTTGATGTAAAGTTGTCAGGACCTGTCCAAAGATAAGAAACTCCATCACTTGAAGTCAAATTAAGTGTATTTCCAACACATAATGGACTATTGCTTGATGCGATTACTGTAAATGCTGGATTTACTGTAACTGTAACAGGAGTACGAGAAGAAGAAGGGCAAGTAACCGGCATTGAATTCCATGAAATCACCACTTGTCCATTGCCACTTTGTGAGCCAGCAATAAAAGAAGGATTGGTTAGGGTTCCAGTCCAAGAGGAACCGCCACCGCCACCACCGCCACCGCAATTTCCTGTTGATGTTCCACCACCACCAAAATAACCACCACCACCACCAGAAGTGCCACCAACAGAATTATGGCAATATCCATTCTCCCAGGTATCTCCATTTCCACCTTGTCCTAATGTTCCTGCCGTTCCACACGAACCTGTATAACATGTATTACAAGAGGGGCTTCCACCACTATTCATTCCACCACCACCTGCTCCTCCTGCATGGCAAGAAGTATTTCCTGTGCCGCCATCAATTGAACCAGCACCACCGTATCCACCATAGCCTATTCCTCCGCCTCCACCAACAAAATTAAGTCCAATAGGTACTCCACCGCCACCTACTCCTCCTTGATAATTACCATCGCCAGAACTGGATCCACCGCCACCAGCAACAATAATGCGATTTGTTAAAGCAGTTCCACCTAATCGAACATCCGAAGCCCCACCGCCATTTCTAATAGTGCTTGCCCATCCGTTACCACCACCATTGTAGCCTGTCTGACCTCCAACATAAACATTTAAAACCTGACCTGGAATAACGCTCATTGTTCCTTTTGCAAAACCACCATAGCCTCCATTGCCTCCGCTGCCTTGAGCTCCAAATGCTTCAATGGTAACAGTATTAACGCCCATAGGAACAGTAAATGTTTGTTCTCCGCCTGTATAATTAAAAGTTAAACTATCTAGTCCTCCATTGACCAAAACATTATTTGCTTCCGCATAATAAGTGGTTGTTGAATCTGGTTTAACATTAAAATTAGACCCACTATTGCTAATTCCAACAATTGAACCACCAACAGGTGATGAATACCAATATATGAGATTTGCTGTTGAAATAGCACTTAAATTAGTTGAATCTCCACTACAAATTGAAGGGGATGATGCATTAGCATTGGTAGGAGCTTCTATACTGTTTACAATAACTGTCACTGAAGTCCTGATAGCACTTGAACATGTGTTGTGTGATTCAGCATAATAGATTGTTGTTACTGTAGGAGATACAGAGAAATCAGCACCACTATTGGAGTTGCCAATAGGAATTCCTCCAATTGCATCAGTATACCAATTAATAGAACCGCCTAAAGATGTGGCATTGAGGCTAGAGGATTGTCCACAAGAAATAGGCGAAGTAGCTGTAATATTGGAAATAGGGTCAAATAATGGTTGAACCAACACTGTATCAAAAACTGAAACTAAACATCCATTTGCAAACATTACTGAAACTGAATAAATTCCGGATGCTCCAAGCGTTACATTATTTAAAGTAGGATTTCGGTCAGTGGAAGAAAAACCATTGGGACCTGTCCATGAATAAGAAACACCTTCACTTGAAGTTAAATTAAGGGTTGATCCTTCGCATATCGGGCTGTTGCTCGTTGAAGTTAACAAAGGCAATGAATTTACTATAACATCGGTATAAGCGATTGCTGTGCAGCCATTTTCACCTGTAACTGTTACAAAATAACGTCCTGCATTTGCAGTAGTAACGTTGGTAATTATTGGATTCTGTTCAGTAGAACTAAAACTATTCGGACCTGACCAAGAATATGAAACTCCGCCTTCTCCTGTTAAATTAAGTGTTGAAGTTCCACATAATGGACTATTGCTCAAAGCTGATACTACTGGAACTGGCTTAATATCTATTACTACAGGTGTTCGGGATAAGCTTGCACATCCTTGTGCACTCCATGAAATAATAATTTGTCCATTTCCGCTTCTTACACCTTGTAAATCGTCAATTAGGCTACCTGAAGTATAACTACTTCCGCCGCCACCGCCACCATAACCGCCGCCACCGCCGCCGTAATAGCCGCCGCCGCCACCGCCACCATAAGTGCATGCTCCATTTCCACCCTGACCTAAACTACCATTGGTTGCACAACCCTGTCCATAATTAGTGCCATAAGCTCCACCTCCATATTGCGTGCCTCCGTAACCAACATAATAATTTTGCGAACCACATTGCCAACCAGTTCCTCCAATAGAGCCACCTCCAGCTCCTCCCCATTCATTGCTACCTGAGCAATTTAAGCCGGCCCCACCACCACCACCAGCAACAATTACTCTATTATATAAACCTGCACCTCCAACTCTTACATCTGAGGCTCCGCCCCCACTTCCAGTATAATTATAATAGCTACTATGTCCACCGCCATTAAAACCTCCGTTAGAGTTCCCAATAACACCAGCTCCACCCACATTAACGTATATCGTGCTTCCAGGAGTCACAAGAACAGAAGATGCTTGTATACGACCTCCTAATCCTCCTGTACTTCCATTTTTGTTACCACCTCCTTGAGCACCATAAGCGTCAATTGAAATGGACATCACTCCTGCAGGAACTGTAAACGTTTGTTGACTACCGGTATATTCAAATGTTTGGCTACCTATATTGGTGGAAGATGCCTCAGCATAATAGGTGGTTGTTGAATCAGGAGTAATCGTGAAATCAACACCACTTTGAGAACTTCCAATAGGAATTCCACCAATAGGTGAAGTATACCAAAATATTGTTTGATTTAGTGCTGTTGCATTCAAATTTGTGGTACTGCCTGCACAAACAGAGGATGGGGTTGCCGTGACATTTGAAGCAAGATCGGGGATGGGATTAAAAGTAACCAACGTAGTATTTAAACCAATGCATCCTTCAGAATTCATCACAGAAACGGTATAGGTTCCTGCTGCGTCAGAACTCACGCCTATTATAGAAGGATTTTGTTCTGAAGAATTAAACCCATTCGGGCCAATCCAAGAATGGGATACTCCTTCACTTGAAGCAAGCAAAAGATTGCTCCCATTACATACAGGGCTATTGTTGCTTGCTATAACTGTAGGTGCAGCATTAATAATAACATTGGTTGAAGCTATTGAAGTACACGAAAATTCATTTGTTACTGTTACGGTGTAAGTTCCCGCATTTGCTAAAGTAACATTATTGATACTTGGATTCTGTTCTGAGGAATTAAATCCATTAGGACCAGACCAAGAATAGGATACTCCTCCTCCGGAAATGAGATTAATTGTATCGGAGGCACATTTTGGACTATTGTTGGAAGCTGAAGCAACAGGAACAGAATTTATATTTAGCACAACTGGTGTTCGTGATACACTTGTACAGCCTACTACACTCCATGAAATGATTATCTGCCCGTTACCGGAATGAACCCCTGAGGTTGTAGTTCCATTAATAACCCCACCAATATAGCTTGAGCCACCACCAGCGCCATTTCCAGCACCACCGCCATAATAGCCACCACCACCGCCAGCTATTGTATATGAAGTACCCACTACTCCTCCTCCTTGCCCTAAAGATCCGTTAGTTAAGCCATATCCTGAATACGAGTTTCCACCTGAAATTTGTGTACCACCTAAACCGGGTATGCCACCTATGGCATTGCCACCATTAAGACCACCTCCGACAGCTCCTGCATATGAGGGTCCACAAGCACCACCACCTCCACCAGCAACAATCACTCTATTTGTTAGACTGGAACCATTAATACGTATGTCGGAAGCTCCACCTCCGGCACCACGGTTGTTGCCTGAAGTTCCGTAAGCTGCACCCCCACCATTATATGCTGAGTCAACAGATCCTGAGCTCGAAACACCGCCCTGACCAACATTTATATATAATGTTTGTCCAGGGGTTACCGCCAATGTTCCGGTAGCCATACCACCAAGTCCTCCTGCTTGAGTTCCGGAAAAAATGCCTAGTCCGCCCTGACCACCATATAAAGTTACATCCATACTTGTAACACCTGCAGGAACAATAAACGTTTGCTGACTGCCCGTATAATTAAATGTCTGATTTCCCACAAAATTAGTTGATGCTCCAGCATAATAAGTTGTAGTAGAACCTACACTAATTGGGAAATCAACACCACTTGCAGAGCTGCCAATTGGCATGCCTCCTGTGGGCGAAGTGTACCAAAAGATTACACTCCCAGGTGAAGTTGCATTCAGGTGAGTTTGACTACCTTGACACAGTGAAGATGGGGTAGCTGTTACATTTGTAGGCATATCGGGAGGGGTGCCTGAGTTGGTGATGAATGCACCTGAAACAGCACTGGTTTTCATTAAACCGCAACCGCTACCTACTTCACAATAATAATATAGTGTGCCTACAACATTTGCCTGAGGGGTATAAGTATTGGTCTGTGCACCATTTGCAAAACCAAGTGAAGTACCGCCGGTGTTGCTTGCAATTGTGTTGCTATACCACTGAAAAGTTGGCACAAAGCCATCGGCATACACATGAATTTCGGAATAAGTTCCATTTAAACACATGGATTGACCATTGGTGGATTGACCTGTAATAATGGTATTAGGTTTCACTTCAAATGCACCTGAAACAGCACTCGTTTGAGCTATTCCACAATCACCGCTAACCACACAATAATAATATGCATTGCCGATTAAAGAGGCTTGTGGCGTGTAACTATTGTTTTGTGCCCCACCTATTAATGTGCCTCCACTATTGCTTGCCATCGTGTTTTTATACCATTGATAGATTAAATTAGTACCTACAGCTGACACAGAAATAGGAGTGAAAGTGCCATTTAAACATTGTACCTGACCATCGATGGATTGACCGGTGATTGCTGTGGTAGTGCAGGGAATTGTAAAAGTAACTTCATTACCATAAGTTGTTCCTGCGCTATTCGTTGCATAGGCTCTTGCATAATAGGTCAAACCTCCAGTAATCCCTGTTAAACTATTAGTGAAAGCTCCTGTACCTGAACCATCCACCGTAACATGATCTGCTAAGGTAGGATTGTGAGAAGTGCTTCCACAAATACCTCTTGCGGTAACTTCCAATCCACAATCAGAAACCACATTACCACCATAGGTCATGCCGGTTTCCGATATATTCGTAATTTCATCTGTAGTTACTATGGCTCCAACTACCTCAAAAACACCTGACACGGCAGAGGTTTGCGGACTGCCACAATCGCCGCTAACAATGCAGTAATAATATAAGGAGCCAACAACAGAAGCTTGAGGAGTGTAGGTATTGGTTTGTGCCCCATTATCTATGCCAAGCGAAATGCCCCCATCGTAATTATTACTATTATTTTTAAACCATTGATACATTAAATTGGTACCCGTGGCTGAAACTGAAATCGGATTGAATGTACCATTAATACATTGGGATTGACCATCTGTTAATTGGCTGGTGATGGATGGATTTTCACAAATGCAATCTATACTATAACTTGCGGTATAGTCTTTATTTGTCCAGTTTGCATTTGACCATGATACGTCATCAACCTTAATGCAGGTTAAGTCAGGATTGTTTGATGCATAAAAATAAGTCAGGGCTGTGTTGTTTCCATTTTTCACATCCAAACTTGTTAATGAATTTTGGCAACAATTAAAATAGGTAAGAGTTGGAATAGACGAAACATCCAATGTTGCCAATAAATTATCGGAACATAATAAAAAAGTAAGATTTGTATTGGAAACATCCAAGCTTGTTAATGAATTGAACTGACATTCTAAATCAGTTAGAGCATGATTGGATGAAACATTCAAGCTTGTCAAATGATTGTTGTGACAATCCAACTGATTAAGAGCTGTATTAGATGAAACATCCAAACTTGTTAATGAATTGTCTCCACAATACAAACTACTAAGAGCAATATTGGATGAAACATCCAGACTTGTTAATGAATTGAAGTTACAATACAAATGAATAAGAGATGTATTTGATGAAACATCCAAACTTGTTAATAGATTATGGTCGCAAATCAAACGAGTAAGAGCAATATTAGATGAAATATTCAAACTCGTTAATGGATTTCCTCCGCAAATCAAATCAGTAAGAGCAATATTGGATAATACATTCAAATTTGTTAACGAATTCGGACTACAATCCAAAAACTGAAGAGCAGTATTGGCTGAAACATTCAAACTTGTTAATGAATTGTAGCCACAATACAACATAGTAAGAGCTGTGTTGCCTGATACATCCAAACTTGTTAATGCATTAGATCTGCAATCTAAATACCAAATTTGTGTGAACGCTTCGATCCCCATTAAATCCGAAATGCCTTTTCCTGAAACAATAAGTTGTCCAGTAAAAGTAGCAGCTTCTGAACATTGAATCTCACCATCGCTGTTGGCATCAAGCCCGGGTATTGCTAATAATGCAGCCTTAAAGTTTGCATCGGGGATGTTTACAATGCAATTTACTGTTACCGTAATTGCAGTTCGGGTTAAACTTGCTCCGCAATCGGCACTGTCTTGAACATAATAAGTAGTATTGGCTGCCAACACAGGAGTTGTAAAATTAGCTCCTGTACCAACAAGATTTCCTCCACTTGCTGCGTCATACCAGCCAAGAGTGCCTATGCCGCTTGCCGAAAGGTTGGTAGAAGTTCCACTACTAATTGTCTGATTGGCTGGTGGAGTAGTATTGGTTGGGGCATTGGGTAAGGTAGTCACAATAAAAGCTCCCGAAACAGCACTATTTAGAACAGAATCGCAATCGCCGGTTACTACACAATAATAATATAAGGTGCCTGCCATAGAAGATTGAGGCGTATAACTACTGCTTTGTGCACCATTATCTGTGCCAAGCGAAATGCCTCCTATATTGCTTGCAACTGAATTGCTATACCATTGATAAGTTAAATTTGTATCGCTGGACACGACAGTGATTGGATTAAATATACCTCCAATACATTGAGTTTGACCATCTGTTGATTGGCTGGCAATTGATGGGGGGACGCAACTAAATTTATTTACTTTTAATGTATTACCATCGCCATCATCAACAAAACACATATAGGGTGTTCCACTACTATTTATTACCATTCTTGGGTACCATATAGCAATAGAAATGCTACCCGTTCCAACACTTACCCAATTAGAACCATCAAATTTCTTTACAAAAGCTTTGTCCAATACAGTCCAAGGGTCTTGATAAAAATCGTGATAACACACATAAGGAATATCATGATTATCAATTGCCATTGTTACTTCCTCAACATAAATAGAATTAGAAATATTTGGTTGACCCACCGTAACCCAGTTATTATTTTCCAGTTTTTTCATAGTAGCGCAACCTTGATATTTATTCAAATATGCCACATAAAGGATATTGCTACTATTAAAAGCTATAGTAGGAAAGAGTTCCATTCCGCCTCCAAAACCTGATGCAACATAAATCCAATTGCTGCCATCAAATTTCATTATTTTGATTTGTACATCACTGCCATCAAAGAAAGAAACGTATGGAATTTCATTATTATCAAATGCAAAACATGTCTCACCTGCTGTTGTATTGAAATTAGCAGAACCCACATTTATCCAATCTGTACCATCAAATTTCTTAACTGTTATGCCACTACTTGTCACAAATGCAACATAAGGTATTCCGCTATTGCTTATTTTCAAATCTATATCTCCAGTCGGTCCGGTAGAGAACCCAGTTGAACCAACCGACACCCAATTAGTCCCATCAAATTTCATAACCGTTAGCTTACCACTATTCGCCAAATCCGAATAAGCAACAAAAGGTGTCCCGTTATGATCAATTGCTATTTTTTCACTTACTATAACTCCGGCAGAAAATCCTTCAACTCCCACGGGCACCCAATTCGTACCATCAAATTTCTTAACGGTTGCTTTGTTACCATTGGCAATATCATTGTATACTACATACGGAACTCCATTGGTATCAAGAGTTATATGAGTTGGAGTATTATTATCTGAGAATCCAACAATAGAGCCAACATTTTGCCAGCTTTGTGCATTCACTGTGCGATTTAAAAATGCATTCAAAGCAAATGCAAAAATTAAAAAAAATAAAAGTTTTTTCATAATAGTAAATTTTAATTTTGATGAAATTAGTTTCTGTTTTAATGTGATAGATTTTCCCCAAAGCCCATTTCTCATAAGGTGATAAAGAAAACAACAGACAAAGATAATTGAAATATCATGAAAGTCAAATAAAATTTCGAGTTCTGTAAATATTTAGCTGTTAATCAAAGAAATAAAATTATTTTCGCTTAACAGAATTTATACTCAATTTTATGATAAATCTACATATCCTTTATTATAAATAGATTGAACTGCTAAAAACGCATAATTCTGCGCGTTTTTTTACATGCCGCTGCATCGATAATATAAGTATTTCTATTTTTCAGCAAAGCAATAAATTATATAATTTTCATTAAACAAGCTGAGTTTTTCTGAAAAAGGCTTTTGCCTTGATTTTTTTGGCATTTTCCGGGTAGGGCAAAGCAAATACTTTGAGGCATTCGGCATCTGCCGGATAGGGCAAAGCAATTGCTTTGCCTTTGCCCGGATATTCCAAATAGGTAAAAGTAAATGCCTGGACGTATCCGTCAACTTCCGGAGGGCATAAAGCAAATGCTTTGCCCAATTTGGCATTTTCCATATAAAGCAAAGCATGTGCCCTGAAGCTATTTGTGATCTTCCATATTGGGCAAAGCAAGTGATTTGAGGCATTCGGCATCTGCCAGGTAGGGCAAAGCATATACTTTGCCCAATTCGGACTTTCCAGAGCTACACAAAGTAAGATTTTTGCTCCCAAACCTACATTTTGAAGAAAAAAAAGTACTTATTTTTAGAAATTGTAATTATACATATAATATTATATTACAATGTATTATGTATGCAATTATTCTTCATTGATTATTAAATGAAAATATTTGTTGACAACTAAATATAATAATTGCAGAAATAGTATTATTTTTACAGTCTAAATTTTAAACACAAAAACCCAATGATTCTATTAATTCGATTATTTGGAAACTTCTTTTCCTCTGGAGAAAGAATGTCGGAAGAAGATTTCCGTAAGTTTGTTTTACGACATTTAGTTAGAGCTGCTCATTACAACACAAGTGGGCAATACAGCCAGCTTATCACTTCCACCCAAACTTTGTATGAAGACTACTATGGCGAAATTCATGACGAGGATGTGGACAAAGCCCTTAAAAAATCGCTTACCCATGCTGTGGATTTATTTTTGACAAATTTTCACGCAGATAGTCATAAAATTCATGTGGTAATAGAAGGTGTTTTTGATTTGAACACTGCTGAAATTCTTGAATTCTACCCTCACGGTAATACTGAATATAGCACTATGAACAAAACTACTGCTGAAACTTTGTTTAACCGTTTAAAGACTGCTGTCAATAAATATTCCGCTTCATTTACACCGGCATTTGTGACTAAAATTAATAATCTTCCCACTCAATACAACAGCGTCCGCGGAGTGCAACTTGAAAAAATTGAAGATGTGACTGATTTTATTAACACTACTGAAGAAAAACGTCTTGCCCTCGAATTACAAATTTGTCGTAATATTCATGATCTTGCAAAAGAATACCTAACCGAACCTGCAAAAGGCCTTGCATTTTTCGATTTATCGCTGGTTCGCAGCCGAAAACGTACTACTATTGATGACAATGAAGGTTATATTTTAGAGATTCCTAAGCTGAGCACTGTTAAGGCTGATATGAATCTTCAGTACACTCCTGATTATTATTTAGCTGTTGCCAACAATGGCACAGTAGACCTAAAAGGGTATTCGTCGGCTACCCCTGGCGACCACCCTACACCTGCTACTACTTACCTTTTTCAGGCAGGCAAAGAAGTAATTATTAATCCATTAGAATTAGGAGCACATGGCAATCCTTATTTCTATCTTGTGAACCAAGATCCCAACGAAGATGGCGAAGTTTCTATTACGATAGTTCCCCGACCACCTCTCTAAATACTATTATTGCTTAGGATTAAAAAAAGCTTTCTTGAGCGCATTCAAGAAAGCTTTTTTTTTATTTATATGAGCAATAGTAAAATTTATTATTTTTACAGGCAACTTTCGCATCAAAAATTGTGTCTTGTATAAACTGTAGAAAAACGCTTAAAATTATATGTTATGAAAAATATCTATTCTCTTCTTATTCTTATCTGTTGTGCACAATGGTCTTTTGCCCAATCGGGTTGTCCGAGTGTGAATGCCGGCCCCGACGTCACACTCAACTGTAACCAAACTTCCACTACCCTTAATGCCTCTGTGGTTGCCAATGGAACTACCGCCTCTTATGCAGTAACCGCCATTCCTTATGCTCCGCCTTATGCTTATAATACGGGTACGCTGATTAATGTGGGAACAGATGATATTTGGAGTGCCTTGATTACCCTCCCATTTAATTTCTGTTTTTATAATAATAATTATTCCCAAATTGTGGTTGGCTCGAATGGACTAATCAGTTTTAATACAGCCTATGCAGGTGCATTTTGTCCCTGGTCGTTTACGGCAAGTTGCCCATCAGCCAGTCTGCCTTTAAATTCAATTTATGGTCCTTATCATGATTATTATCCAACCTCTGTAGGAAATATTCGCTATGCTCTCCTGGGTGCTTACCCTTGTAGAACCTTTGTTGTAAATTATGATCATATACCTGAATTTAGTTGTACGACCCAAATAAGTACCAGCCAAATTGTAATTTATGAAAGCACGAATATTATTGAAGTTTATATTTTAAATAAAGCACTATGCTCAACATGGAATAGTGGGAATGCGATAATTGGCATAGAAAATGCTTCAGGCACAGCAGGTTTGGCTGCACCTGGAAGAAATACAGGTTCATGGTCAGCCGCCAACGAAGCTTGGCGTTTTACCCCTACCGGCCCCTCCAATGTGGTGGTTAACTGGCTTCAGGGAATCAATACCATTGGAACCGGAACATCTATTTCTGTAAGCCCCACCACTACTACAACCTATACCGCTGAAGCCGTTTATACTTGCTGCAACGGAAATGTAGTTACAGTTACCGACAATGTGGTGGTTACACCCAATTTGAGCTATAGCCTTTCTGTGACTCCTACTCACCCTACATTTTGTCAGGGAGGAAGCGTTACGCTTACAGCTTCAGGTTCATCCACCAACTACACATGGACACCTTCAACCGGTTTAAATACCACTTCGGGGCCTACCGTAATAGCGAGTCCAACGGTTTCTACCAATTATGTTGTTACCGGCTCAAATGGAGTTTGCACCGGAACCGACACCGTATTCGTTACTGTGAGTCCGCATCCTGTTATTACTGCAACCGGGAGTACTATTTGTACGGGTAATTCAGGGACGGTAACGGCATCTTCAAGTGTAACGGGAACTACTTATGTTTGGTCGCCCTCAGGGTCAACAAGCAATCCACTTACGGTATCCCCAACAGCTACGACTAGTTATAAAGTGATTGGAACTGCAGCCGGATGTAAAGACTCTACCACAGCTACGGTTACGGTAAATCCTTTACCTTTAATTCATGTTGACAATGATACCATTTGCAATGGTTTCACTGCGCAGCTTACGGCTCAAAATGGGGTATCTTATATTTGGGAAGACAGTTCAACGGTAAATCCAAGAAATATTAGCCCGATTATTACTTCAACTTATTATGTTACCGGAACCGATGCGAATGGCTGCAAAAACAAAGACACTGCAATGGTGATTGTAAATAATAATCCAACAATCACCGTTAATCCGGTTACAATTTGTGCCGGGGCTACCACTTCGCTCACTGCAAGCGGAGCGCTAACCTATGTTTGGAACACCACAGCCACCACCAACCCATTAGTCATTACCCCACCGGCAACAGCTATTTATTCCGTTACCGGAACCGACCAAAATGGATGCGTTGGAACCGACACAGCTTTAGTAACTATTTTGCCACAACCTATATTAACCGCAACAGGAAGTACAATATGTTTAGGCGACACCGGTACCGTTACCGCATTTTCTAATACTCCCGGGACTACCTATATTTGGGTCCCAACTGGCGACACAGCAAACCCAATATCTGTTAATCCTATTACAACAAGCAATTATACCGTTATTGGAACTGCCTCCGGATGTTTAGATACTACCTCAGCAACAGTTATTGTGAACCCCTTACCTGCAATTTCCGTAAATGATGATGCAATATGCGAAGGTTTCACCGCTCAGATTACAGCGGCAAATGGGGTTACTTATGTTTGGGAAGATTTCACTACCATTAATCCAAGAAATGTTAATCCAACAATAACTTCAACTTATTATGTTACCGGAACAGACGCGAACGGATGTGTTAATGTCGATTCTGCAACTGTTGTTGTGCATCCAAACCCGGTTGTTATTGTTGACCCGGAATCAATTTGTATTGGCGGAACCGCTTCACTTATGGCTTCAGGAGCCAACACCCATCACTGGAGTACAAATGCTACCTCAAATCCTTTGGTCGTAAGTTCTTCGGCAACTACAATTTATTATGTTACCGGAACCGACCTAAATGGCTGTATTGGTACAGATAGTGCTCTTTTATCTGTGTATCCAAAACCTGTTGCAAGTTTTCAGCCTAACCCAACGGTAACGACTACTGATAACCCGACAGTCAGTTTTTATAATAGTTCCACCGGAGGATCTTCCTGGCTTTGGGATTTTGGCGATTTAAATTCACCCGAAAATACCTCTTTTGAAATTTCCCCCTCACATACTTTTTCCAGTTATGGCTATTTTCCAGTTTGGTTAATAGTTGAAAGTGATTTTGGCTGTAAAGATTCTACTGTTCGAAATGTCACTGTCGAAAATCCTTTTACGGTATATATTCCAAATGCTTTTTCACCTAATAATATTGGAGGAAATGAAATTTTTCTTCCAACTGGTGTCGGGATTGATGTTAATAGCTATGAAATGGTCATTTATGATAGATGGGGAGAATTAGTTTTTAAAACCACTAATTTATTTGAAGGATGGAACGGAAGAAAGAATAACACCGGCATCGAATTAACTCCCGGGGTATACGTATATTTGATTAATCTTCGCCAAATTGCAGGGCTTAAACATAGCTATACAGGGCATGTTACTTTAATACACTAAAAATATTAGATTTATATAGCGAAAGAGGCTGCCAACAAATTGATGACAGCCTCTTTTTCTAACATTAATTTTATTATCAATAAATTATAAGATAGAAAGGAAGTAAAAACGAACAATATTTTCAAGCTTTCAGCCCTCCCATTTCTACTAAAAGCTTATTGAATTTTCTGATATTTATTAGAAACTTCTATCTTTGCAAAAAATCTAAATTTCACTCAAGCTTAACTTATATGAAAAAAATACAAATGGTTGACCTTAAGAGCCAATACCAAAAAATAAAACTCGAAGTTGACGCAGCTATCCAGGATGTAATAGACAACACTGCTTTTATCAACGGCCCCGCAGTTCAGCAATTTCAAAAAGACCTAGAAACTTATTTAGATGTAAAACATGTAATTCCATGTGCGAATGGCACCGATGCCTTGCAGGTAGCTATGATGGCATTAAATCTAAAGCCAGGCGATGAAGTCATTACCACTTCTTTTACTTTTATCGCTACTGCCGAAGTAATTGCTTTGCTTGGGCTTACTCCGGTTTTAGTAGATGTTGAAGAAGGCACATTCAATATTGACCCTGAAGCTTTCGAAAGAGCGATAACTCCTAAAACAAAAGCTGTGGTTCCGGTTCATTTATTTGGGCAATGTGCCAACATGGAACAGATTATGGAAATATCCGAAAAACATAATCTCTTTGTAATTGAAGATACTTGTCAGGCAATAGGAGCCGATTATATTTACATGGATGGCAGTCGCAAAAAAGCAGGCACCATCGGTCATGTGGGTTGCACTTCTTTCTTCCCTTCTAAAAATTTGGGATGCTATGGTGATGGAGGTGCAATTTTCACAAATGACGATGAACTTGCCAAACAATTGCGCATTATTGTGAATCATGGCATGGTTGTTCGTTATTATCACGACCTTGTAGGGGTGAATTCAAGATTAGATAGCATTCAGGCTGCCGTTCTGAAAGTAAAACTCCAACGCCTCGACGAATATGCCAAAGCACGAAATTATGCTGCCACATATTATAATAACGCTTTTGCAAATTGCTCAAACCTGAAAACCCCTGTAACAGCTTCTTATACCGATCATGTTTTCCATCAGTATACTCTGGTTACAAATGGCATCGACCGTGCCAAACTCATTGATTATTTAGGTGCGAAAGGTATTCCTGCCATGATTTATTATCCGGTCCCCCTCCATTTACAAAAAGCCTATCTCGACCCACGAAATAAAGCAGGCGATTTTCCCATAACCGAAAAGTTAAGCCATTCTGTAATTTCCTTGCCCATGCATACGGAACTGGATGATGAACAATTGGAATTTATCACTTCTTCGATATTAGAATTCATCAATAAATAGTTATGGAAAAAGAATATTTTGTTCATGAATCGTCTTATGTTGATGAGGGATGCCAAATAGGAAAAGGCACTAAAATATGGCATTTTTCGCATGTTATGAACAATTGTGTTATTGGCGAAAACTGCAATATCGGCCAGAATGTTGTGATTTCCCCGGAAGTTGTGTTGGGTAACAACGTAAAAATTCAGAACAATGTTTCTATTTATACCGGAGTGATATGTGAAGACGATGTTTTTTTGGGACCTTCAATGGTTTTCACCAATGTTATCAATCCTCGCAGCGCAGTTAATCGCAAAAGTCAATATTTGAAAACAATTGTCAGAAAAGGAGCAACTATTGGGGCCAATTCTACTATCGTTTGTGGTCACGAAATTGGTGAATTTGCTTTTATTGGAGCCGGAGCAGTCATTACAAAAGAAGTCCCTGCCTATGCTTTGATGGTGGGCAATCCGGCTCGGCAATCCGGTTGGATGAGCGAATATGGTCATCGTTTACATTTTAATCCTGAAGGAATAGCAATATGCCCTGAAAGCAAAGAAAAATATCTGCTAAATGATAATCATGTAAATAAAATCTCATAAACATAATGCTAAACAACAAATATAATTTCGCGCTGATTGGTGCTGCCGGTTACATTGCCCCCAGGCATATGAGAGCCATAAAAGATACAGGAAATAATCTGGTTTCTGCCCTCGATAAATTTGATAGTATTGGTATTATTGATTCTTATTTCCCACATGCTTCTTTTTTCCTTGAACCTGAACGCTTTGACCGTCACCTTGATAAATTAAAACGAGAAGGGGATCATAAAATAGACTTTGTAAGTATATGCTCTCCCAATTATCTTCACGATTCTCACATACGTCTTGCTTTGCGTAATGATGCCCATGCCATCTGTGAAAAACCCATTGTTTTGAATCCATGGAATATTGATGCATTACAAACCATTGAGAGAGAAACAGCAAAACGAATTTATACTATTCTGCAATTAAGACTTCATCCTTCTATAATAAAATTAAAAGAAGAGATTGAAAAAGCCCCTGAAGGAAAAATATTTGATGTTGATTTAACTTACATTACTTCAAGAGGAAGCTGGTACTTTACTTCATGGAAAGGAGATAACAGCAAATCGGGTGGTGTTGCCACCAACATTGGCGTACATTTCTTTGATATGCTCGAATGGATATTCGGAGAAATGAAGGAAAGCAAAGTTCATGTTTCAACTGCCGATAAAGCAGCCGGATATCTTATATTAGAAAAAGCTCGCGTAAGATGGTTTTTATCAATTGATGCTGATACTTTACCCAAAGAAGCATTAGAAAAAAAACAACGAACCTTCCGCTCTATTATGATTGAAAACAACGAAATAGAATTTAGTGATGGATTTACCGACTTGCATACCTTAAGTTATCAACACATCTTATCAGGAAAAGGTTTTGGCTTAGAAGATGCCCGAAAAAGTATTGAAACAGTCTATCAAATAAGAAATGCCGAGGCAATAGGCTTAATAGGAGAATATCACCCAATATTAAAAAACATATAAATCATATACTATGAATCTCTATGAACAACTAATTAATAAACAAACCAAGCTGTCTGTTATCGGTTTAGGATATGTGGGCTTACCCATTGCACTTGAATTTGCTAAAAAAATCAAGGTAGTCGGTTTTGACATTAAAGAAGATCGCGTTGAAATGATGAAGAATCACATCGACCCAAGTGAAGAACTTTCATCAGAAGCATTTGAAAACTGCGATATCGTTTTCACTGCAAAACTCGAAGATTTAAAAGATGCTACCTTTCACATTGTGGCAGTACCAACGCCTATTGATGGGCACAATCTTCCTGACCTAACCCCATTGCTTGCGGCTACTCGCACGGTAGGCAAAGTATTAAAAAGAGGTGATTATGTAGTTTACGAATCAACGGTTTATCCCGGATGCACCGAAGAAGACTGCATTCCAATCCTTGAAGAGCTTTCAGGTTTAAAATTCATCAAAGATTTTAAAGTGGGTTTCTCTCCCGAAAGAATAAACCCGGGCGATAAAGAACATACCATTACTACTATTACAAAAGTGGTTTCAGGTTGCGATGACGAATCATTAGACATCGTTGCTAAAGTATATGAATTGGTGGTAAAAGCCGGAGTACACAGGGCTTCTTCAATAAAAGTTGCCGAGTCGGCAAAGATTATCGAAAACACACAACGCGATGTAAATATTGCCCTTATGAATGAGCTTTCAATTATCTTTAACAAGATGGGGATTAATACCTATGAAGTGCTCGAAGCCGCAGGAACCAAATGGAACTTCCTCAAATTTTTCCCTGGACTTGTGGGTGGACACTGTATCGGCGTTGACCCCTATTATCTCACTTTTAAAGCAAAAGAATTCCGTTATCATGCTCAAATTATCAATTCAGGGCGTTTCGTAAATGATTCTATGGGATTTTATGTTGCAAAACAAACCGTTAAGAAAATTATCGCTGCCGGGAAAAACGTATTAAATGCAAAAGTGTTAATCATGGGTGCTACTTTTAAGGAAGATGTCAGCGACATCCGAAACTCAAGAGTAGCAGATGTAATCAGCGAATTGAAATCCTATGGCATCCACGTTGAAGTAGTTGACCCTTACGCTTCATCAAAAGAGTTAAAACACGAATACGGATTTGAATTAATTGAAAAAGTCGGGACCAATTATGATGCTATCATAATTGCAGTGAATCATAAACCCTATCTGGAATTGGATGAAAATTATTTCGCTTCTATTACATCAGAAAAAGCAATTATTGTGGATGTAAAAGGTATCTACAGAGGCAAAATAAAAAATCACACTTACTGGAGTTTATAGGAAAACTTCTTTGAATTTATTCCTGATCGCTTCTTTGGAATAGGAGAAAAAGATTGCCCATAAACAAATATTATTTACCTTAGTTAAAATTTTAAATTTATGAAAATCATTAAAAGAATCTTTCTAGCTTTAGCCATCCTATTGATATTGATTGTGGTGGTTTCTCTCTTTCTGCCTTCAAAAGTATATGTAGAACGTAAAATCACCATTTCTTCATCTAAGGAAGTTATTTTCGAACAAATAAACACCTTGTCAAACTGGAATAAGTGGTCGCCCTGGTTTAAATTAGATACCGCCATGAAGCTTAGCTTCAACGAAATTCCTTCGGGCAAAGGGGCTACCTATCATTGGGAAAGTAAACAAAAAAATGTCGGAAACGGTGGACTTCTTATTACCGATTCCAAGCCCTGCGAAAGCATCGAAATGGACATCAATTTTGGCGATAAGGGCAATGCAAAAGCGGGTTTCAATTTTGTTCAGAAAATGGAAACTGTGGATGTGATTTGGTGGATGAAGTTAGATTTGGGTTGGAACCCTATTGCAAAGTATTTCGGTTTATTTATGGATAAATTTATCGGAAACGACTATGAAAAAGGTCTTTCCACTTTAAAAACCCTTTGCGAAAAATTACCCAAACTAAGCATCGAAGAATCAACCGTCAATCAATCTTATTATTTAGGCATCACCGATTCATGCTCCGACAAGGAGATTGGAAAGAAATTTGGCCCTATGTATGCAGAAATCATGTCCACAATTGAAAAAAACAAAATCAAAGTTGCAGGCGCTCCTTTGGCAATTTATTCAGTCTATACTCCCGAAAAGATAGTGTTTGAAGCAGGCATTCCGATTGAAAAAGCAATTCCCTCGAAAGGGAAAGTAAAATGCCATGTATTAAAAGCCGGAAAAGTGGTGGTTGCCGACTATTATGGTGCTTACGAAAAAGTGGGTGTCGCCCATAAGGCAATCAACAAATGGCTTAGTGCAAAAAACAAGCTGGTAATAGGTTTCCCATGGGAAGTCTATGTTACCGATCCTCAATCGGTGCCCGATACCAATAAGTGGCTGACCAAAGTATATTACCCGATTCAATAATTTATGAAAAAAACAATTTTAGTTACAGGTGGAGCCGGTTTTATCGGCTCTCATGTGGTACGCCTGTTTGTTCAGCAATATCCCGATTATTTGGTAGTGAATCTCGATAAACTCACCTATGCCGGAAATCTTGCAAATCTGAAAGACATTGAACACTATCCGAATTATGTTTTCGAAAAAGGCGATATTGTCGACGAAACTTATATTAATTCTTTGTTCGAGAAATACCATTTCGATGGCATCATACACTTGGCTGCCGAATCGCATGTCGACCGCTCTATCAGCAATCCCAACGAATTTATTTTCACCAATATCATCGGAACTGTCAATTTACTGAATGCTGCACGCAAGCAATGGAAAGACAATTCCGACTCTAAGCGTTTTTATCTGATTTCGACCGACGAAGTATATGGCTCTCTGGGCGACGAAGGTTTATTCACCGAAACCACTGCCTATTCGCCCCGCAGCCCCTATTCAGCCTCCAAAGCCAGTGCCGACCATTTGGTTCGTGCGTTTTATCACACCTACAGATTGCCTGTGGTGCTTTCCAATTGTTCCAACAATTATGGCTCGTTTCAGTTTCCCGAAAAGCTCATTCCACTTGCCATTCATAATATCAAGAACATGAAAGCCGTGCCCGTGTATGGAAAGGGCGAAAACATCCGCGATTGGTTGTATGTGATTGACCACGCCAAAGCCATCGACTTGATTTTCCATAAAGGTAAAACAGGCGAAACTTACAACATTGGCGGCAACAACGAATGGAAAAACATCGACCTTGTTCAACTTCTCTGCAAGCTAATGGACAAGCATTTGCATCGCCCTGAAGGCACTTCTGCCAGTTTGATAACTTTCGTGAAAGACCGTGCCGGACATGATATGCGTTATGCCATTGATGCCACAAAAATAAAAAACGAATTAAACTGGGAGCCATCGCTCCAATTTGAACAAGGGCTCGACTTAACTGTTGAATGGTATCTGAACAATGAAGATTGGCTCCACAATGTAACTTCGGGCGCCTATCAGTCATACTACGATCAGCAGTACGTCAAAAGATAAACCTAATGGGATTTTTCAGCAAGCATTCGAAACCAAAACCGCCTATCGATCTCTCTGTTCTGAAAGCTGACATCCATTCGCATTTCATTCCGGGAATTGATGATGGTGTAAACTCAATTGAAGAATCCCTCAGCTTGATTCGCGAGATGAAGCAAATGGGCTATCAAAAACTTATTACCACGCCTCACATACAACACGATTTTTTCAAAAACACGCCCGAAATCATCCTAAAAGGTTTAGATGAATTAAAAGCTGCCGTGCATGAGGCGGAAATCGACATCGAAATTGAAGCCGCTGCCGAATATCTCATCGACGAAGGTTTTGAATATAAACTCAAAAACGAAAAGCTCCTCACCTTTGGCGACAACTTTGTTTTGATTGAGCTGTCTTATTATATGCCTTATCCTAATTTGCCCACAGTACTTTTCAATCTGCAGTTAGAAGGCTATAACATTGTGTTGGCACATCCCGAACGCTATTCCTATTGGTTCAATCAGTTTGATAAATTTGAAGAACTCAAAGATCGCGGGATGCTGCTTCAACTGAATGTGAACTCTCTGGGAGGGTATTACGATACTGCCGTGCGAAAAATGGCAGAGCAATTGGTTAAACTAAAATTCTACGATTTGGTGGGAAGCGATATGCACAACAACAATTATCTCGAAGGGCTGAAAGTAGCGGTGCAAACCAAATCCTTCGAACTGCTGCTTAGCACCAATACGCTTGTAAATAATAAGCTGTAGTTAGGCTAATAGGCTTTTAGGCATTTAGCTGTTTAGACATTTAGGCTTTTAGAAAAAAGACCCAAGCCCCAAAACTTGCCTGACGGCAGTCAGGTTTCAAATTCCAAGAATTAAGAAGGAAGGCTGGGACACAAAGTTTCACTAAGGTTTTGCACAAAGCTGCACAAAGGAAAAGGCTTACTTGCGTAAGCCTTTTGGAATTTAAGATTTGAGATTTAGGATTTATGATTGGTGTTATTCGCTGGGGGGAGTGGGTTCGGGGGTTGGGGAAGGTTCGGGGGTTGGGGTGATTTCAGAAGTTGGGGGTGTGGGCTCGGCTGTGGATTCGGGAGGGGTGGGAGCTGTATGGAGTTGGAGTTTGATTTCGAACTTGGCAACTTTTTTATCGAATACGCCTACATTGGCTTTGGTGTCGGTTATATAGTTTTGATATTCTGAAGTAATAGTCCAATTGCCTGTTTCGAGGCTGTAGATGGTTACGCATCCGGCTTTTGTGCTGTAGAATACTTGGGTGATAGTGCCAGTGGCGTTTGTAATAGTTGTTTTTACTTTTTTAAGAGGAGCTTTAGTAGCGGCATCAAGATATTTAATTGAAATGGATTGATGGCGTGTGCCGGTGGCTTTGCCAATCTTTGCTCTAACGAGCCAATCGGGATAAAGGTCTTCAAGATAGGATTCTACTAAATCGCCAATATCGTCGGTGACGACATCTGCTTCTTTTAATAAACCGGGGATAAGATCGGTGCCATAGGCTTTGCGGTCTTTAATAGCTTCTTCGGGACTTAAGAGATTTTCTTCGCAAGCTGCTATGCTTGCTTCCATTTCGGTGATATTTGCCTGAGTTAGGTTTGTGAGTAGTGAAAGGTGAGTTTTCATGATTTTCATGATTTCTTTAGCTCTATCGATAACTGTGGCATCGTCGTTATCTAACATATATGATTTTTCGAATTTAAGCGACTGATAGATATCGGGTAAATTGTTATTGCGTGCGAAAACACGGGCGCGGAGTTGATAGCGCCAAACGATATCGACCATAACTCTTTGAAGGATTTCTTTGTTGGTGGCAAAGTGCTTTAGATTGGCTTTGTTAATGGCAACTGCTGCATGAATTTTGTTGATGATCAGATTCAGAAGAATGATTAATACAGGATATTCGATAAGGAGTGAGAGGGGATCGTCGTTAATGACGCAAAAATCCTGTAATTTTAATTTGGAATCGAAATGACGTTGAAGTTTTGCTTCCATGATAATTAAATTTAAATGATTAATTGATTGATATTCTAGTAATTATATTTTATAATTGATTGCTTTATATTTTTAGTTAGTGAAAGAAAACTCCTTATTGTGAGAAGATGACCAATTTGAAATACTTCGGAAAGCCTTGTCAGCATTAGGATGCAGAGGAATTGAATAAAAAAGATGAGTGACGGAGTCATAAAGTTGAGTGACGAAGTCATAGGGATGAGTGACGGAATCGAAAAGATGAGTGAAAGATTCAGCAAGTGAATTGACGAAATAAGAAAGACGACTTTCTGAATCGAAAAGATGAGTGACGAATTCAAAAAGTGAAATGACGGAAGAAAAAAGACGACTGCCGGAATTGAAATGTTGAGCGACGGATTTAAAATGTCGACTGACGGATTCAGTAAGTGAGTTGACGGACTCAGCAAGACGACTGCCGGAAGAAAAAAGATTATTGACGGAATTAGCAAGTGAATGGACGATGTTATCCAGAAAAGAAAAGGGGGAAAAATGAGGAATGAAAGGAAGAGTTTGATTGGGGGTAGTGGAGCAGGGATTTATAGAATTGAAAGCACAGCCATGTGTGGGTTGAAGAGAGGGGAAGGAAGTGGCTGTTTTATTAAACATGGCTTTAAATTTTTTAATGTGATGTTCGTATCATGTGCCTGCAAAAGTATATATTTTTTCCGATATAGCATCATTCCATATGTTAATCTTTGGTTAATGTTTTATTTTGGTTGAAATTGGCTGATTTTTAGGGTTGGAATGAATATTTATTATGCTTTGGGGGGTTGTCTGAACTGTGATTTATTTGATTAATATGATATTTGTGATTTTGAAATTAGGCAGGATGGCTGTTGGTGAAAGCGTAGCGAGACGCTACGCTTAACTTTCATTGAGATATTTACAAGGATGATAATTGTTAATTTAATTTCAAATTAAGAATTATTAACATACGGGGCTTTGATTACAAAAAATAATTATAGGTATTGAAATACAATGTTATGAGAAAATATTTATTGTAAATACATCATGTATTGTTATCAGTATAATTGTTAATAAGTATTGCTTTTTGCTTTAGCTTGTTATATTTTTGCTGCGTGAACCTAAATCGTCAAAAGCATTAAATTTTTATGTTTAGATGAGTAATTTGATGTGAGGGAAATAGGTTTTCATTAATCCAAAATCTTAAACCATTAAAATTAAATGCTCATGAAAAAGTTGTTTACTCTTGTCTTATCTTTATTGTTCAGCTATGGCTTGTTTGCACAAGCCCCTCAAGCCATCAATTATCAGGGCGTTGCCCGCGATAATAGTGGGAATGTACTATCAAATCAAACCATTTCGCTAAAATTAACCGTAACCGGGGGAATTTTAGGTAATACCAAATTGTATGTTGAAACCCAAACAAAAACCACCGATAGTTTTGGTTTGTTTTCATTAAAAATAGGACAAGGAACTGTTCTACAAGGGAATTTTGCCAGTATAAATTGGGGCATACAAGCTTGTTATTTAGAAGTTGAAATGGATCCAAGTGGAGGATCAAATTATCAATGGGTAAGTTTCGGTCCATTTGCTTCTGTCCCTTATGCTTTATATGCTGAAACGAGTGGGACAGGAGGAACTACTGGCGCTACAGGTGCCACAGGAGCTACGGGAATCAGAGGTTTGCAAGGCATTCAGGGAGATGTGGGTGCTACTGGTGTACAAGGCATGCAAGGAGAAGTTGGGGCAACAGGGGCCCAAGGCATTCAAGGAGAAGTTGGGGCAACGGGTGCAGAAGGATTGGCAGGGGAAATAGGAGCGACAGGTGCCACAGGAGCAGATGGAGCTTTAAATGCCTGGGGACTGACAGGAAATTCAGGCACAGATGCTTCTAATTTTATTGGTACAACTGATAATTCTCCTCTTAACTTTAGAGTAAATAATCAGCCAAGTGGAATTATTGATCCCATTAATAGGAATATTGGATTTGGTTTATCTTCTTTAGCCTATAATACAGGTACTGATAATATCTCTTTTGGTCAATATAATTTAGCTATAAACTCTGGTTATTATAATTTAGCTATTGGAAATAATAGTCTGGGTATGAATACTTCAGGCTATAATAATATTGCGTTAGGAGCTGTATCATTAAATCGTAATACAGAAGGGTATAATAATACTACTATTGGAGTTTTGGCACTTGAAATTAACACAACAGGACACGAAAATGTGGCAATTGGAACACAAGTGTTAGCTTTTAGTGATTCTGGAAGTTTTAATACTGCCATCGGAACAAGAGCAGGAGGAAACAACACAGGTTCAGAAAATGTATTCATCGGTTATGAAGCAGGTATGGGAGGTAATAATGAAGATGGGTTCACCAACAGTTCGGGTAATGTTTTTATTGGATCTCAAGCCGGGTTATATGAACAACGTTCTAATAAACTGTACATTGGGCGCTCTCCCTTAATTTATGGAGATTTTGAGACGGGTCAGATTGGAATTGGGACAACAAGCCCTTCAGCTACTTTGGATATCCGGGGGACCTTAAGTATTAAAGATGGGTCGCAGGGAGCAAATAAAGTGCTTACATCAGACCCTAATGGTGTAGCAAGTTGGCAAGATGCATCTTGGGGGCTAAATTCATGGAGTATAAAGGGAAATGCTGCTACGAATCCAGACTCAAATTTTATTGGCACAACCGACAATGTACCTTTAATCTTTAAAGTAAACAATCAACAAGCCGGAATAATTGATGCCAATTCGAGCAATACTTATTTTGGCTATCAATCAGGGAATACTAATCCGACAGGAACTTTTAATACAATAATAGGAAGTGATGCAAATGTAGGCTCAAGTAATTTAACCAATGCAACAGCTATTGGTGCCAATGCTATTGTAAGCTCAAATAATAGTCTGGTGTTAGGCAACAGAGCAAATGTAGGTATAGGGACTTCTTCACCACTTCTTGCACCTTTACAGGTGCAGGGTTCTGTTGGAAATACGGTAGCCTATTTTAGTAAAGATAGTGTTTCAAAAGGGGTTTCTATCATTTCAGACGATCCAGGTATTTATTTTAACAGCTATTGGAATGGGGGAGCAAAAGCAATGGGACATTTTGGCTATCCTACTTTTATTAGTACTGATCAAAGTATTGGAGGACTTATTTTTGGTACATCGAGCCAGAATATTCATGCTGCCAATGAAGCGATAACTATTGATGAAAGAATGAGAATAACAGGAACAGGTAGAGTTGGAATAGGGACATCAACCCCACATAGTAAGCTGGATATAAATGGTTCTGCTGCTATTGGAACTTATGCAGGGGTAAATACTGCACCAACTAATGGTTTGATCGTTTCTGGAAATGTTGGGATAGGAACTATAAACCCAGATGCTTCTGCAGCATTAGATGTTTCTTCTACGACAAAAGGATTTTTACCACCACGAATGACTTCTGCACAAGCAATGGCAATAATATCACCACCGGCAGGATTAATGATTTTTGATACTGATGATAAAAATTTATATTTATATGACGGAACAAAATGGAAGCAATTGGTTTCGGCACCTAATCCTCCTATAGTATTTAATTATACCGGAGGTGTTCAAACTTTTACTGTTCCACTTGGAGTAACATCTATAACAGTTGATTTATATGGTGCTAAAGGAGGAGATAATTATTTTGGACCAGCATACAGAAGTTATGGAGGTTTTGGATCAAGAGTAAAAGGAACAATTTCTGTTATACCTGGGCAGGTTTATTATCTTTATATTGGTGGTGCAGGAAATCAACATAACAAGGCTGGTTTTAATGGAGGTGGAAATGGTGATGGAGGTGGAGGTGGAGCGTCTGATATCAGATTTGGAGGGACAGCTTTAACAAACAGGTTAGCTGTTGCAGCTGGAGGCGGTGGTGCTGGTTTGGATATTCAATATGATTTTAATTTATTTATACCAAATGATAATGAAAGGGGAGGAACTCCTAATTCTCAAACAGCTAGTGCTTATGGTTCTTATCATGGTTTAGACGGTGACTTAACTCATATTGGAGGAGCAGGAATAAGTTCAGCAGGGGGTGCTGGAGCTACAGGAGGCAGTTCAACTTCAGGTACATTTGGATTAGGAGGATCTACTTTTATTGGTGGTCGTGGTGGTGGTGGTGGTTATTATGGTGGCGGGGCCGGATACATTGGAGGTGGCGGAGCTGGCAGTGATTATATTGGAGGTTTAACAACTGTATTAGCAACTGATGGGGAAGGTAGAAATGGCGATGGTGTTATTATAATTTCGTGGTAATAATAAACTATAAATTAAATCATGAAAAAGCTCTTTGCCTTTTTCTTAACCTTATTAATCGGCAGTGCAATATTTGCCCAAGCCCCACAGGCAATCAATTATCAGGGTGTTGCCCGCGATAATAGTGGGAATGTACTTGCCAGCCAGGCAGTAAAATTAAAACTGAGCATACTTAACAGCAGCCCAAGCGGAACTGCCGTATATGTGGAAACTCATGCCAAAACAACAGATGGGTTTGGTTTGATTTCATTACAAATTGGTCAAGGTAGTGTAGTTTCAGGCACTTTCAGTTCAATAAACTGGAGTGCTAATAGTTATTATTTAAAAGTAGAAATTGATCCTACGGGAGGCAACAATTTTCAATTGATTAGTACAAATCAGTTTGTTTCGGTTCCTTATGCCTTATATGCGGAGCAGAGCGGAACTGCGGGATCCACAGGAGCTCAGGGGATTCAAGGTATTACCGGAGCCACTGGGGCACAGGGTTTGGCAGGAAGTAATGGCATTACGGGTTCGACAGGGGCACAAGGGATACAGGGTGTTACGGGTGCTGATGGGGCTTTGAATGCCTGGAGTCTTAGCGGAAACGCCGGTACGCTTAGCGGTACAAATTTTATCGGTACCACCGATAATGTTCCGATTACCTTTAAGATGAATAATACACAGGCCGGAAAGATTGATGCTTCTAACAATACTTACTTCGGATTATTCAGTGGTGCCGCTACAACAACAGGTTATCAGAACACAGCGTTTGGTTCAGGTGCTCTATTGGGCAATAATGGCGGGCAAAATAATACGGCTGTGGGTACTTTTGCCCTGCGTCTAAACAGCTCAGGCTATCAGAATACAGCATTGGGTTATGGAGCCCTTTATAATAATAATGGGACAAACAATACGGCTATAGGTTTCGGAGCAGATGTAGCCGCTGATAATTTGAATAATGCTACTGCTATTGGTGCTCATGCTGTCGTGAGCGCAAGCAATTCGTTGGTGCTTGGCAACAATGCTAATGTGGGTATTGGCGTTTCGGCCCCAACTACTACTTTAGAGGTAAACGGTACCACCAAAACTACTAACCTGCAAATGACAAATGGTGCAACAGCTAATTATATACTCACTTCCGATGCCGTCGGAAATGCAAGCTGGACAGCACCCACAGCAGGAATTACCGGCAGCGGCACAGCAACAAGAATTGCTTTTTGGAATGGCACTTCATCTCTTTCATCTAGCAGTAATCTTTTCTGGGATAATACGAACGGAAGGCTGGGTGTGGGAGTAAGCACGCCCAGTGCTCAGCTACATATTGCTGACATCACAGATGGAACTGATGCACTTTCTGTGGAAAACTCGGGTAATAATGGAAAGGCCGGTAGTTTTAATCTGTCAAATTTTTCAAACCTCAACCCTGCTATTCAGGTCACAACCTCCGGTATGGGCTCGGATGGAGTTTTTCAGATAAACAATGTAGTCAGTTCGGGAGATGTTATATCTGCTACTACCAATGGAAATGGCAGAGCAGGATATTTTTGTACTACTGGATCCAGCAATAACTCGGCTTTAGTCTCTTATACCAGAGCCTACGGTAGTGCAGGATATTTTTATATAGATAATCCAGCCAACTTTGGCACTTCCTTATTTGGTATCACTAATGGCATCGGCAAGGCAGGGCATTTTGAGATTAACAACCCATCAAACTCGGCCAATGCCTTATATGTAACCACCAATGGCACAGGAAATGCGATAGAAGCTAATGGAAAAATAAAAACTACGAGCTTGCAAGTGACCAATGGAGCCATTAGCGGAAACCTGCTTACTTCGGATGGAAGCGGAAACGCCTCCTGGCAGCCATTTCCTGTGGGGACTGTGTCAAGTCATTCGACCGGAAATACCACCATTACAAGTTCGTGGGCTAATTATCCAGGCGGTACGATCACCATAACGGCACCTATGGCTGGCGTAATAACGGTTGAGGCAAGTGTTCAGGTGGGAATAAATCATGCCAATACAAGCAATGATGGTTTACTCTTAGTGATTGGAACCACTACTACAGATAGCGGAAATAGTTGGGACCAGGCACATTATGTTATACCCAATGGTTGGGCTGCCGGTTATGTATATAATTCCATATACGTGCATAGGACATTTGCAGTGTCTGCCGGCACCTATACATATTACCTGAATGGTGAAATGAATGCAGGGCAGGATGCAAATGATATGTTTATAAATTGTTCAATGACTGCTCAATATACAAAGTAGGAATTCAAGTTTAAGAAAGCGAAAGCAATCAGACATGAGCTCCAACTAAGAAATATTTCTATCGTTCATACAATTTAATATAAACTAAAATAATGGTGGAGACCAGAAACCACCATAAAAACAGAGCGGAACTGAAAAGCCTAACGAGTAAGCAAATTAAAAATGAAATATATGAAAAACACAAAATTAATCAACACCATTCACTGGACTGCAATCATTATTGGAACATTAATGGTTGCATTTGTACTATTATTCGCTATAGGGTATGCAATTGATGGGAGTAATAAGGCCGGTCCCGGGCTTGACAATCATACCATATTTGCATTTACAATATGGGGGATTGGACTTGCCGGACTTGTTTTGGCTATATGGAAACCAGGAATAGGAGGCCTAATTTCATTCCTTAGCTTTATCCTTTTTAACATTCTTCCTGCAATTAGTTCTAATCCTGAGGCCAGATATCACCCTATACTTTTAATATTCTTACTTCCATCCATTCTGTATTTATTATATTGGTGGTTAAAGAAATCGGGAATTAAAAATTCATAAAAATGAAAAAACTTTTCCCCTTAATCTTAGTCTTATTATTCAGCAGTGCACTGTTTGCACAAGCCCCCCAAGCTATCAATTATCAGGGCGTTGCCCACGATAATAGTGGGAGGTACTTGTTGTAATCAAACATTAAAAAGAAACATTAGAAACAAGAACCACCGAAGAAATGCTTTAAAAGTTCATGATTAAATTTAATAAAAGAAAAAAATAAAAGTGGAGACTAGAAACCACCATAAAAACGGGGCGGAACTGAAAAGCCTTACGAGTAAGTAAATTTAAAAATTAAAAAAAATGAAAAACACAAAATTAATCAACACCATTCACTGGACGGCTATCATTTTAGGAACATTAATAGTTGCATTTGTACTATTATTCGCTATAGGGTATGCAATTGAGGGGAGTAATAAGACCGGTCCCGGGCTTGACAATCATACCATATTTACATTTACAGTATGGGGTATCGGACTTGCCGGACTTATTTTGGCTATATGGAAACCTGGAATAGGAGGCCTAATTTCATTGCTTAGCTTTATAGTTTTCAACATTCTTGCTGCAATGAGTCCTAATCCGGATGCCAGATATAGCCCTGTACTTTTAATATTCTTTCTCCCATCCATTTTATATTTATTATATTGGTGGTTAAAAAAATCGGCACTTAAAACTTCATAAAATTGAAACGCAGCTACACCGATTTTGCAATTCGGCTTTGAACTGAGGATAATTTGCAATTATACTTTAACAGAGGTTGCTGTGCCTGTTGAAGCAAGTGGGTGTTACAATGTGGTTTCGACAAGATCAACCATAGGCTCATTTTAAAGTTCAAATGTCATTTAAGAACCGTCTAGTCCATCTTGTTTCAGTATTCCATCTTTGGGTCTTGGAATACATTGGCTCTAAGGCAAATTTGAAATTTGGAATTGCTGAACTTCTATCTCGCTAAAAAGTATTACTTTTACAACTCAATTTCCAATCAAAAAAAGTGAGAGTTTTTTACAGATACATTATGTATTTTGGCTTGTTAATGCTGATATTATCACAGCCTTATCGTACCGATGCCCAGTTCTATAATGGCATGCAAATGTCGTTTGGGAAAAACAGGGTTCAGTATAAAAATAATTTCTGGACCTATTATCGCTTCGATAAATTTGATGTTTATTTCTACACAGGCGGAAAACAATTGGCCGCTTTTGCCTCACGCTACTGCACCGACCACATGAAAGAGATTGAATCGCTGCTCGATTTTGAAGCAAAAGATAAAATACAATTCATCGTTTTCAACACCCTTTCTGATTTAAAGCAAACCAACATTGGACTTGTGAGCGACGAACAATATAATGTAGGAGGCATCACGCACATTCTCGAAAATAAAGTTTTCATTTATTATGATGGCGAACTACAGCATTTCGAACAACAAATCAGGGCGGGCTTAACACGTATATTAATCAATCAGTTGGTGTATGGAGCCACTATAGCTTCCAAAATAAAAAATAATGCCATCATCAATATCCCCGATTGGTGGGTGGATGGGCTTACGGCTTATGTTTCGCAGGGTTGGTCGACCGAATTGGAACATAAGTTGAGAATTGCCATCGAAAGCGGCAAATTCAAAAAGTTTAATCAACTCACAGGTGAAGATGCCCTGTTGGCAGGTCATTCATTATGGAAATATATTAGTGACACTTATGGCGAAAAAACCATCCCCAATCTGGTGTATATGACCAAAGTTAGCCGCAACATCGAAAGCGGATTTTTGTATGTATTGGGGATTTCGTTTCAGACTTTAATTTCGGATTGGATTGACTACTACACAAAAAGATTCACGAATTACGCGGGCGATTCCACTGCATTGAATAATATGGGGATATTTAAAACCAGGAAAAATACCGAATGGGTGTATAGCAATTTGAAACTTAGTCCTGATGGCAAACAGTTGGCCTATACAACCAATCAGTCGGGGAAACATAAAATATGGCTTTATCAATTTGAAAAGGCTAAAAAGAAGAGAATCTACAAAAGAGGACAAAGCCTCGAAGAAAAGATTGATTACAGCTATCCTGTGCTGGCATGGCATCCCTTTGGAACCGGCATCATGTATGTGACCGAAGAAAAGGGGGGACTGTATATGTATTTTTACGACATTCAAACCCGCAAGAGGGAAAAATTCACAATGGAATATTTCGATAAAGTGTTGGATTTATCCTATTCGCAAGATGCCAAAAACATTGTGATGTCGGTTGATATGAAAGGACAAACCGATATTGTGGTTTATAATTTGGCTTCCCGCACTTTTTTCCCTGTAACCAATGATATTTACGATGATTTGAATCCCCGTTTTATCAATAATTCAAAAGACATAGTGTTTTCGTCGAATCGAACGAATGATACCTTGAAAAAATCGGAGCCTTATAATGGGCAAACCTTGTCGAAATTTCACGATATTTATATGTATCGCTTTTCGGAGAAAAACGACGTTCTGCTCAATCTCACAAATACTCCAAACGTAGATGAAACCCGCCCCTTAAGTGTTGGCTACAATGAGATTTGTTTTTTAAGTAATGGTACTGGTATTTATAATCGCTATTTTTCAAAAATCGACAGCACGATAAGTTCGGTAGATACGACAACTCATTATAGTTATTATGTTCACAATTTTCCGATTACTGATTATCAATATGATGTTCAGGAACAGGATATCAATTTCAGAAATTCTAAACTCATACAGTTGCTCAACACCGGAAAGAGAAATAAAATATTTTTCGAGGATGTTTCGTTTAAGAAACCCCTTGCACTTGAGCCTGTGCATACCCCTTTCGCCCTACAAACAGCAAAAGCAGCAGAGCTTAGCAAAAGCGATACCTTGAAGCAATTGCCCAAAACCGGACCGCTGTTCCCCTACCTGCGGTCGGTG